>JBLHII010000048.1:0-11825 GCA_047616265.1 Minisyncoccia bacterium | reverse complement strand
GTTCAATAGGGTCTCTAAACAAAATGAATAATTGGCTATCAATAAATTCTTGATTTTTGTTTGAATTAAAAATAGTAGGAGCTTTAAATTTTCTATCTCTTGTATTAAAATCAATATGCATGATTTTAGTATTTCCAACTTTGTCTATCTTATGTGTGGGAGTTGTTGGATCAAAATTTTGTGGTTTTACGGAATCCATTAATAGTCCAACAAAGGTAGATCCTCCACATTTAGGGATGTGAATAAAAATTGACTCTTTATTCGCTAATGAAGTTTTCGATTTATTTAAAAAATACTTGAACATTGTAAAATAGTAAGAACCAAATATAGTTTATAAATATGGAAACACTAAAAGAGTTTTTTTTTACAGCGGTAGGTTTTATTTAATTTATAAAAACAAAAAAAGCCGAAACGAACGTTTCGGCTTTTGCTTGTACTGAAGACGGGACTTGAACCCGTACGGGCATTACTGCCCACTGGATTTTAAGTCCAGCGTGTCTACCAATTCCACCACTTCAGCATTGGTATTTATAGAGCGAAAAACGGGATTTGAACCCGCGACCTCCACCTTGGCAAGGTGGCGCTCTACCAGCTGAGCTATTTTCGCAATTCAAAAAAATTAGCGTACACTAATCTTGATAGTAATGATCTTGCTTCAATAGTAAAGCGGGTGCAAATTTAAAATTTTTACATAAAAATACCTCCTTTTTTGTAAAAAATTTCATCTTATTTTTTATGCTTCATTGTTGTGCCTGGTTGCAACATTCTTTTTATTTCGTTCAACTTCATTAAAGCTTCTACAGGAGTTAAGGTATCTATGTCTAGTTCAACGATTTGATCTCTTAAATTTTCTAATAAAGGATCGTCCAAATTAAAGAAGCTTAGTTGCATTTCTTCTTCAGAAACCTTCTTTATGGTGTCGCTTAATGCATCAGAAGAGTGAGATTTTTCTAATTTCTTTAAGATTTTATTGGCGCGAAGCAGAACAGCTTGCGGCATTCCCGCCATTTTTGCTACGTGAATTCCAAACGAATGTTGTGAGCCACCCGGTATTAATTTCCGAAGAAATAAGACATCATCTTTTAATTCTTTTATTGAAACGGTATAGTTTTTAATTCTACCAAAGGTTTCTGTCATCTCATTAATTTCATGATAATGAGTAGCAAATAAAACCTTGGGTGCGCTTGGGTGTTCATGCAAATACTCACTAATAGCCCAGGCAATAGAGATGCCGTCATAGGTGCTTGTGCCGCGCCCTATCTCATCCAGTAACACCAAACTACGTTTGCTTAAGTTATTTAAGATGCTAGCGGTCTCATTCATCTCTACCATAAATGTAGACTCCCCCATAGAAATATTATCACTGGCGCCCACGCGTGTAAAAATTTTATCTACCACACCCATACGCACCTTAGTTGCAGGTACAAAACTTCCCATTTGAGCCAGCAATACAATCAATGCCGTTTGCCTTAAAATAGCACTCTTACCACTCATGTTAGGGCCCGTAATCATGATGATTTGTTGGGTCTTCCTATCCAAAAAAACATCATTGCTTATATACGGTGCATCAGGGGGTAGTTGTTTTTCAATAACGGGATGACGCCCTTCTATAATCTCCAAATCTGTAGAATCATCAAAAACGGGCCTTGTGTAGTTTGAGATCTTAGCTTGAATTGCAAAAGAGCAAAGGCAATCTAACGTTGCTATCTGTGTAGCATTTTGTTGTACCGGCGCAATATATTGCAACATCCATAGCAGTAATTTGGCGAAAATAGCGTGCTCTAAGGCTGCAATTTTTTCTTCGGCACCCAAAATTTTTGTTTCGTACTCTTTAAGTTCTTCTGTAATATATCGCTCTGCACTTACTAGTGTTTGCTTTCGTACCCACTCTTCTGGCACTTTATCTTTGTGCGTATTACGCACCTCTATGTAATACCCATATACATTGTTGCTTGCAATCTTTAAGGATGTAATGCCTGTTCGTGCTGTTTCACGGGCTAGCATTTGGTCAAGGTACTCTTTTCCGCCCCTTGCAATAGCGCGTAATTCATCCAGTTCTGGATGAAACCCTGTGGCAATGGCACCCCCTTTTAAAATGTGTACAGGCGCTTGTTCTTGAAGTGTTTCTTTAATCTTTATACGCAAAACCTCACATTCTTCAAGTTTTCCGCCTACCAAACGAAGAGACGCATTGTCACTTTTTTCTGAAAGATGCTTTATAGGAACAATGGCTTCTATAGAATTTTTTAATTGGATGACCTCTCGAGGGCTAATCTTGGCAGTAGCTACCTTAGATATTAAACGCTCCAGATCTCCAATATGCTTGATGTTGGTCTGTATTTTTTCAAGTTCTGTGGGGTGCTCTAGCAAGTAACTAACCACTTCAAGACGTTTTGTTATGGCTGCTTCATTTTTAAGCGGTAATGCCATCCAGCGCTTTAACATGCGGCCTCCCATTGGTGAAATAGTTTTGTCTATAACATCCAAAAGGGTCACAGCATTTTGTTGATGGCTATGATATAATTCAAGATTGCGTATGGTAAAACGATCCATCCACACATAGGCATCTTCTGCAATGCGCGCTATTTTAGTTATGTGCTGTAATTTATTGTGCTGCGTTTCTCCTAGATAATGCAAGGCGGCTCCACTGGCAATAATTCCCTGTTCAAGATGATCTACCCCAAACCCCTTCAGGTTTTTGGTGTCAAAATGTTTGTGCAGGGTTTCTAAAGCATAGTCTTTTTGAAAGACCCAATCCTCTAGATGAAATACATGAAAGGAATCTCCAAAGGTTTCAGAAAAAAGGGTTCTTTTTTGTTTGCTAAAAAGAACTTCGCTAGGATTAAAGTTTTGTAATAATTTATCTACATAGGCTGCATTTCCTTCACTGCTTAAAAACTCACCTGTAGAGATGTCCAAAAAGGAAACACCAATTTTGTCAGGTGTTTTAGCGTTTCTCCCTCCACGATCATTAAAGTGCACTGCAGCCAAAAAATTATTGGAAGTAGCCTCTAAGATGCCATCATTTAAGGCAACTCCGGGGGTTATTAGTTCTGTGACTCCTCTTTTTACAATGTTTTTGGTTTGTTTAGGGTCTTCTAATTGGTCACAAATAGCCACACGGCAACCCGCCATCACTAATTTTGGTAAGTAGGTGTTTACAGAATGGTGCGGAAACCCTGCTAAGGGTGTTTGTTCTCCTCCGTTATTTCTAGCGGTAAGCGTAATGTTTAAGATTCCAGCTGCCTTTATAGCGTCCTCACCAAAAGTTTCGTAGAAGTCTCCTACCCTAAATAACAATAATGCATCAGGATATTTTGCCTTGATGGTATTGTATTGCTTCATTAAAGGAGTGACTTTTTTTTCTTTTGACATCTGCTTCGGAAATTTTAATAGTTGTAAAAATACCTTTTTATGAATATTTGAGCAGGTATCCCCGCAAGGAGTTATACACTTTTTGAAGGGGAACATTATAATTTATTAACAAACAAGCCTGTTTAGTCTTCTTTGCACCTCAAGGTTTTACAATGAAGGACCGCTAAAAAACAGTTTATTTATTAATTGCATATTACAATTAATAATTTATATTTGTGTCATAACAAATAAATAAACAACTCATGAAAAATCTTATTTACGCTTTATTTTTAACTGTTTCTTGTACTGTATTTGCACAAGATCTAGTGAATATTACCTATGTAACTGTTCCTAGAGAGAATTCAGAAACTTTTTTAGAATTACATGAAAAATATACCAACTTGTCTTTAGGAGAAGCGAGAACAATTGTACAATCAGCTGTTTTTGCTCATGCTTTTGCAGGAGATTATACTTTTGCAGTGTATGATTTCTATAATTCTGAAGTTGATTTAGTAACAGATGCGGCGATTAGCGATACAATTTTAGAGGCCAATATTAAAGCAATGAACTTAGACGAAAAGGCACAAGCAGCCATGGACGCGGCGTACATGAACTATGTAAGTATGTTTGTTGAGGGGCATACAGATCAAATACGTAGCTTTAAAGGTCTAGAATCATTAAGTTTTGAAAATGAAAATATTGACTGGTCTACAAAAAAGGTAGTGGTTGTTAGTAAATATGATACCCAGTGGTCAAAAAATAAAGACTTTAGAGAAGCAATGATTGATGGCAACATGAAAGTACTTAAAGAAAGTGGAAAAGTGGAAGCTACCTACACAAGCCGTCATTTATACGGCTCTGGCATGGATTGGCATTCTTATATGTTTTACAACAGCTGGTCAGACTTCGCTGCCTACGAAGAGAGCAACTTTGGGGAGGCTATGAATGAGAACGACATGAAATTTTGGTCTGCTATTGATGCACATGAAGACGAAATTTTAATGTGGATTGGTGGAATTAACCTTGAAACTAAGGTGTTTTCTTACGCAAAGTAATCTGTAGAAATACTATTTAAAAAACAAAGCCCTCAACATTAGTTGGGGGCTTTGTTTTTTAAATAGACTAGCAGGCGCTATTCCAGTAGTTTTGTTTGCAAACTCGTTGTAATTCATCACTGCCTTATGGCGTCATTTTTGTGCATAAAAAAACCCTTACAAATCTGCAAGGGCTTTTATAAATAGATTGCTTTACATTACATCATGCCTGGCATTCCACCTCCCATAGGTGGCATTGTAGGAGCATCTTCTTTAATATCAACCAAAGCACATTCTGTGGTTAAAATCATTCCAGCAACAGAAGCTGCATTTTCTAATGCAATTCTAGTTACTTTTTTAGGATCGATAATTCCCGCCTTTAGCATGTCAACATAGGTTTCAGACTTTGCATCATATCCAAAGCTTTTGTTTCCTTCTAAAACTTTATTAATGACAACGCTTCCTTCACCACCTGCATTTTCTACAATGGTGCGTAAGGGTGCTTCTATAGCTCTAGCTACAATTTGTACTCCTGTAGTTTCGTCTAAATTTGCAGTGGTGATTTTGCTTAACACACTCTGCGCGCGAACTAAAGCAACACCTCCACCAGCAACAATACCCTCTTCAACAGCAGCTCTAGTTGCGTGAAGCGCATCATCCACACGGTCTTTCTTTTCTTTCATTTCTACCTCACTAGCAGCACCTACGTACAATACCGCTACACCACCAGCTAGTTTAGCCAAACGTTCTTGAAGTTTTTCCTTATCATAATCACTGGTAGTGCTCTCGATCTGAGATTTTATTTGCCCTACACGTGTTTTAATATCTGTTTTCTTTCCAGCTCCATTTACAATGGTTGTGTTGTCTTTGTCAATTGTTACGGTCTCTGCAGTTCCTAACATTTCAATAGTCGTGTTCTCTAAAGTAAAACCACGTTCTTCACTAACAACTGTTCCTCCAGTTAAGATAGCAATATCTTCAAGCATTGCTTTTCTACGGTCACCAAATCCTGGTGCTTTTACAGCAGCAATTTTTAACGATCCACGCATTTTATTTATAACAAGTGTTGCCAATGCTTCTCCATCCACATCTTCTGCGATGATTAGTAAAGATTTCCCTTGTTGCGCTACAGGCTCTAGTATTGGCATTAGGTCTTTCATGGAAGAAATCTTCTTATCACATAATAAGATCATTGGGTTTTCCAATTCTGTGTGCATTTTCTCGCTGTCTGTTACAAAATAAGGAGATAAAAAACCACGATCAAATTGCATTCCTTCTACAACATCTACATAGGTGTCTGTTCCTTTAGCCTCTTCTACTGTTATAACACCTTCTTTACCAACTTTTCCAAAAGCTTTAGCAATAAGTGCACCAATAGCCTCATCATTGTTTGAAGAGATAGCAGCTACTTGCTTAATCATTTCGCTTGAATTCCCTACTTTGGTAGCTTGCTTTTCAAGATCCTTAACAATGGCTTCTACTGCCTTGTCAATGCCTCTTTTTAAATCCATTGGGTTTGCACCAGCAGCAACATTTTTCAAACCTTCTTTTACAATAGCTTGTGCCAGTACCGTAGCGGTTGTTGTTCCATCACCAGCTAAATCGTTGGTTTTGCTTGCTACTTCTTTTACCATTTGAGCACCCATATTTTCTAGGGGATCTTCTAACTCAATTTCTTTTGCTACAGAAACACCATCTTTAGTTACAACTGGGGCTCCAAATGATTTACTGATAATTACGTTACGACCTCTTGGTCCTAAGGTTACTTTTACTGCATTTGCTAAGGCATCTACACCGCGCTTGATACCATTACGGGCATCTAAGTCAAATATTATATCTTTTGCCATCTTAAAATTTTATTTTTGTCATTCCTTGTAAACAGGAATCTTTTCTGGTTAATAATTTTTTAATTCTAGTATTAAATTATAGCAAGAATATCTTCCTCACGCATGATGAGGTACTCTTTACCATCTAGCTTTAATTCTGTACCTGCGTATTTCCCGTAAAGTACAGCGTCACCAACTTTAACAGTCATCTTGTGATCTTTTTTGCCGGTACCTACCGCAGCTACGGTACCTTGTTGTGGTTTTTCTTTGGCGCTATCTGGTATATATAATCCAGAAGCAGTCTTCGTTTCGGCCGCTTGAGGCGTTACGACTACTCTGTCTGAAAGTGGTTGAATTTTTAATCCCATTATATTGTTGGTTTTTCATTTCTACAAACGCAGAAATCTTATTAAACGTTAAGTTAATTTGTCCTTAACATTATTGGCAGAAAGTATGCCAACACCTTAAAACTGACATTTTAAATACATTATAAATGAAAAATGCCAACTTAGTGACAAGCTGACATTTTTTTAACTTTTTGTGAAGAGAAATTCCGTTATGGAGTTTCTTCTGGAGTGTTCTCTGTTGTTGGTAATGCGTTTTGAATAACCTCTGTATCTTGGATACTTGATTGCTCTGTTTTAATACTACCAACTAATGGAATACTTGATAATAGAATTAAGGCAAGCAATAATCCTCCTAGCGTCCAAGTAGACTTGTCTAAGAAATCTGTGGTTTTTTGTACACCACCCACTTGTGTTGATCCACTTCCTCCAAAAGAAGAAGATAATCCCCCGCCTTTAGGGTTTTGAACCATTATTACTACTATTAGCAAAAATGCTACGAAAATAATTAAAATTAAAAAGATTGTAAACGTACTCATGATTCTTCTGTATTTATCAGTTTTTCTACTGCTCTAATTTGGTCTGCAAAGAAACCACTTTTTTCGGGATTTTTCAAAATTAATATTTTATAAGCTTGAATTACCTTTTTATAGTTTTTTTGTTGCAAGTATACTTTTGCTAAAGTCTCTGTCATTAAAGTGTTTGAGGGCTTTGCGTAGTCTTCTAAAATGTGTTGTTGTGGTGCTTTGTTTTTTGAAGGTTTAATTTTTGGCTTTTCATTGATGAACTTTTCAATCAATTGATACGTATGTTTTTTCTCTTTATCTCCAAGTGCCTCTGTTTTTGGGATAGCTTCCCCACGCACAATAGGTGTTGCAGCAGTCAGTTTTAGCCATTCACTAAAGGAGTGTTTGTCTTCCTTTGAAAATGCGAGTGGGGTGTCGATTTCTAATAAATCAGAAGAGGACTCCTTCTTAGCTTGTGAAACAGGATTAACTCGTTTTTCATTTTCTTGAGTTTCTTTACTTAATAAAGCTTCAGAAGCAGCAATCATCCGTTTAACACCTTCTATTTTCTTTTCAAATAAATTTGGATTGAGAATAGCTTCAGCAGCTGTTAATGCTTTTTTTATTTCCTGCTCTTTCTCTTGATAAACCGTTTGTGAAACGTCTTCAGCGATGTCAATTTCATACCCCCCAATGGCTTTGTCATTGCTAAGGATTTGAAGCGATATTTGATGCTGTTCAAATGTTTCTGAGGTAATAAATTCAAATAAGATGTTTCTGTTGCTTGTATGAGCTGCTGTTACTTTAAGGGCATCATTATATCTAAAACTCCCTTCATTTTTTAAGCCCTTAAGCCAGAGCGCTCGTGCGCTTTGAAAGTAGGGGTAGACCTCAATAACCTCTGCTAATTGGGGTATTGCCTCCTTTGTTATTTGTTGAGGGGCTGCCAGTAATGCGGTATAGGTTTGCGTATTCAAAATATTACCAGTTTGCGAGTGATTTGTTAAAGATATCTTGTGTAATACGCTCAAATATTTCATTTAACGCATCCTCTAGTTGTGACCCTGTAAGTAAGCTTTGTCCTGTGTAATCTTTATAAAAAGAGAAGCGCTGCTCAAAGCCTTTTTCTTCACTGTTTTTATTAAAAAAACGCACATTTACGCTAATTGTTAATCTGTTTTGTGCTGCTGTGTTTTGAGAAGTTGCGGTGATAGGTGCAATGTAATATTCTGTAATTTCACCTTCATAGGTAAGATCTCCATTGCTGTTCACCAAGTCTAAACTTGTTTGATTTAATAAAAGATCTTGAAGTTGTTGTGTAAACTCTCTTGCAATTCCTGGTTCTACAATAGCGGCATTGTTTTGAAAGTAATTTACTTGAAATGATTTGGTTTTACTGTAATCTATATCTGCTCCTGTAAAAGAGTAGATGCCACATCCTGAAACAGTAGCGCAAAGTATTAAAAATATAAAAAGAGAGGACAGTTTTTTAAACATAGAATGATTTCTGAAATAACAAGAGTGGACCAATGTGTTAAGTATTCAAAGATACTGTTTTACATTACAAATTATATTGTTTGATTTTACGGTACAAAGTACGCTCCGAGATGCCTAATTCATCTGCGGCATCTTTGCGTTTGCCATCATATTTTTCAAGTGATTTTTTTATAAGCTCTAGTTCTTTTTCTTGCAGCGACAAACTCTCTTCTTCTGTTTCTTCCACTTCTTCTACAAAATCATAATTTCCTTTTCGCACATCTGTATCGATGTCTGGCATGTCAAGCACTTCAATGTTGTTTGAAGATGTGCTGTTGTGATCTTCTTCTACAATTGCTGCAAGTACTGCTTCGTGGTTTTGACCTTCCTTATAAATTTTCTTAATAAGACCAGAGTTTTCTTCCTGTACTTTATTAGCATTTCCAGTCTTCATGAGCTCCATGGTGAGCTTCTTGAGATCATTTACATCGCGTTGCATGTCAAATAATACCTTATAAAGTATTTCTCTTTCATTGCTAAAATCTCCTTCAGCTTTCTTGTTGCTAATAACTGCGGGTAAGTTACTAGACATATTTGGTAAGTATTGACGTAGTGTATTGGCATTAATTTCGCGTTGTTGTTCTAGCACAGAGATTTGCTCTGCAACATTGCGTAGTTGTCTAATGTTTCCGCTCCAGCGGTACTTCAACAACATGGGTACGGCACTCTCATCAAGGCGTACTGTGGGCATTTTATATTTTTGCGCAAAATCGCTAGCAAACTTCCGAAACAATAAATGAATATCTTCAGATCGCTCACGTAGTGGTGGAAGGTTTATATCTACAGTACTTAAGCGGTAGAATAAGTCTTCTCTAAATTTTCCTTTTTCTATTGCTTCTACCATTTTTACATTGGTAGCAGCTACAATGCGCACATCTGTTTTTTGTATCTTGGAAGATCCAACTTTTAAAAACTCGCCATTTTCAAGAACACGCAATAAACGTACTTGAGTAGGTAGGGGCAGTTCTCCAACTTCATCTAGAAAAATAGTTCCTCCATCTGCTACCTCAAAATAACCACTACGCGCACCGGTAGCTCCCGTAAAGGCTCCTTTTTCGTGTCCAAAAAGTTCGCTATCAATGGTTCCTTCAGGTATTGCCCCACAGTTTACAGCTATGTATTTACCGTGTTTTCTGTGTGAAAGGGCATGTATTATTTTTGGCACGCTTTCTTTACCAACACCACTCTCCCCAGTAACCAGTACCGAGATATCTGTGGGTGAAACTTGAATTGCTTTTTCTATGGCACGATTTAGTTTTGGGTCATTTCCTATAATTCCAAATCGTTGTTTTGTTGCTTGTACACTTTCCATACGTTTTAATTTTTCTATCCTTGTGCGATGCTCAAGCCTACTGCTTCACCAATAAGTGTAGCGCTTGTGCAGTGTGTGATTTTTACATTTACAAGATCTCCAGCTTGGTATGATTCTTTTGGAAACACGACCACAATACTTTGCTGGTTTCTACCACTCCATTGCTCTTCGTTTTTCTTAGAAGAGCGCTCAATAAGTACTTCGGTCGTTTTGCCTACAAACGCTTGTGTTCTATAGGCGCCGTGTGCACGCTGTGCATCTACTATTTCTGTTAACCGCCTCTTTTTAGTTGCTTCTGGAATATCATCTTCAAACCTTCGTTCCGCCATTGTTCCGGGTCTTTCAGAGTATTTGTACATGTATCCAAAAGCAAATTTTACTTGTTCCATCAGGGCCAATGTGTCTTGATGATCTGCTTCTGTTTCTGAAGGAAACCCCGTAATTAAATCTTGAGAGATGCTGCAATCTGGAAGAATTTCTTTGAGCCTATTTACCAAGGTCAAGTACTCTATAACCGTATGCTGGCGATTCATTTCTTTTAAAATACGATCGCTACCACTTTGTACAGGAAGATGTACGTGGTTACAAATATTGTTGTGTTTTGCCATGATATGAAATACGTCTTCAGTCATGTCTTGTGGGTTTGACGTAGAAAAACGAACTCTCATATGGGGCTGAGCAGTTGCTACTTGGTCTAGCAGTTGTGAAAAAGAAGTAGCGGTTGCTTTTTCTATTTCTGTAGCCTTTTTAAAATCTTTTTTAAGCCCACCACCATACCAAACATAACTATCAACATTTTGACCTAATAGGGTGATTTCTTTATACCCTTTAGAAGATAAATCCTGCACCTCTTCTAAGATACTTCGTGGGTCACGACTGCGTTCACGTCCTCGTGTAAAAGGAACAACACAAAACGTACACATATTATCACACCCTCTTGTGATACTCACCAATGCGTTAATGCCATTGCTATTTAACCGTACTGGAGAAATATCGCCGTACGTTTCATCTTTAGAAAGAATTACATTTACAGCATCTTTTCCATCTTCCACTTCTGCAAGCAGATTAGGGAGGTCTTTATAGGCGTCTGGCCCAACAACCATATCTACGATTTTTTCTTCATCAAGAAATTTTTCTTTCAAGCGTTCTGCCATGCACCCTAACACGCCTACTTTCATTTTTGGATTATGGTCTCTTTTTACCGCATTGTATTTTTCAAGACGCTTGCGCACCGTTTGTTCTGCTTTATCACGAATGGAGCAGGTGTTTACAAGCACTAAATCTGCCTCTTCTAGTATTTGAGTAGTATTATAACCTTGCTCGCTTAAAATGGAAGCAACAATTTCACTGTCACTAAAATTCATAGCACAGCCATAACTCTCGATGTATAATTTACGATTGTTTTTTTTGTGAGGAGTGATATCAAGGGCATTGCCTTGTGCTTTTTCATCGATCGTCTTTTCCATATATTTTATGCACTCTTTTTGTTCAATAATTACAATTAATATGCAAAGATAAATAAAACATAGTATTTCTGCCATTATGTCAGCTTTCTTTTGTTAATTTAGTGCTTTAATTTAAAACCAACCGAACCATGCAAAAATTAATTTTTAGTAAGATAGCGCAGATGAGCTCCTTTAATTTTGGTGATGTACTAAGCCAAAGTATCGATTTATTTAAAAAAGTATGGGTAGAAGGGTTTGTGCATCTCTTACTTATTTTTGTAGTAACTATTCCCGCAATTGTTATTATGTACATCTCTGTGATTGCTCTCTTTGGGCTTGATAATATACTTGTTACAGGTGTTCCTGGTGCTATAAGTGGTGACGAATTTAGCTTTGCCATGTTACCCGCACTACTTGGTGGTTTCTTATTGACTGTTTTTGTTGCGGCTGTGATGCAAACCTTTAGCA
>JBLHII010000047.1:0-12020 GCA_047616265.1 Minisyncoccia bacterium | reverse complement strand
GGTGATTATAAAAGAAGCGCAAGACCTCTCCCGTACTATTGAGAATTTGGTGGCCTACGTTGAGAATCCTCAACCCACTACAGTCTTAGTTATTTGTTATAAATACAAAAAACTAGATGCCAGAAAAAAGTTAAGTAAAGCCGTTAAAAAAGCAGGTGTTTTGTTTGAAAGCAAGAAACTGTATGAAAATAAAATTCCAGATTGGATACAGAGCACCCTAACAAATAAAGGGTTCACTATTACACCAAAAGCAGCTCTAATGTTAACAGAGTTTTTAGGAAACGATTTAGGGAAAATAAATAACGAGCTCCAAAAATTACAACTTATTGTAACATCAGGTGCCCAAATAACACCCCAATTAGTAGAAGAAAATATAGGGATAAGCAAAGATTTTAATAATTTCGAATTGCAAAAAGCACTTGGAGATCGTAACGTAAAAAAGGCATTTGCAATTATTCAATATTTTGGTCAAAACCCAAAGAACAACCCTATTGTTATGACGGTTTCTTTATTGTACGGCTTTTTTGTAAAACTATTAAAATACCATGCATTGGCTAATAAAGCAGATGCTGTTAAAGTGCTTGGCGTAAATCCTTTTTTTATAAAAGATTATCAAATAGCTGCCCGTAATTATCCGATGAAAAAAGTAAGTGTCATTATTAGCGCCATTAGAGAGGTCGACATGAAAAGCAAGGGCGTAGGGGCTTCCAGTGTCCCGCAAGGAGACCTTCTGAAAGAATTACTTGTAGCTATCTTTAATTAAGAGGGCTAGTTTTTACCCTGTTATGATGCGCCTTTTTTTGTTTATTTTACTCTGTTTTCGTCAAAAGCTGAGGGCAGTAATTTAGGAATAAATTTAACCAGTAATGGCAATAAAAAGAGGCCTCCTGGAAGTAAAAAAATAGTTAATGAAGGAATGGTTTTACAGATGTCTAGCAGCTGTTCTCGCACTTTCTTTTTTTCATCCTTCGATAGTTCTCTGTGAGTAGAAACACCAAGTAGTTTTAATAACTCTCCACTTTCTTGAAGCTCTTTTAGTAATCTGTGCTTATTTCTAATGATAAGCCGCTTTACTGTGCCTGTAGATTGTGTGTAAAATTGTTTAATAGGCGTTGCGTATTCAAATAAGGTAACTTTACGCTCAGAGAGTTTTGAGAAATCTTTGATATCTTCTATGGTTTTTTGCAATATATTTTCATCAAAACCTAAGGTGTTGTTTAGTTCTTTTAAGAAGGAATGTTCTTGAGTGTCTAATGCCTTGTCTTCCCAAACAGCGAGACAACTTAACTCAAAAATATATTTTTTCCCACTCATCGTGTAGTGTGCAAAACGCTCTTTAGTAAGCCTAGTTTCAAAAGCACCATTTGAAGCCATATACTGTGAAGATGCTTCAAATAGCTCTATAAGTAATATATCGTATTTGTTTTTTATCTGTTTAGACTTCAGCGAATTAAAACAACACATAATGGTTTGTTGTTCTAGTTCTTTTACAAACTCTTTGATGTCATCTGCACCAGATAACCAATACTCAAAAGCCAACACATCAATAAATAAGAATGCATGCGTCAATAACGAAACTGCATTTTTTTTATATACTGAATTTGATTCCTGCAGCCGTTTCGAAAGAATACGTTCTAGGTTTGAACTTTCAGAGTTTGAAAATGTAATAGCTTGTAAAAAACCTGTTTTCCCTTTGTCAAGTGCTTTGTAATATTGCACAATAGCGGTTATGATTTCTGTGGGTGTAGCAGCTGGGTTTTGACTTATACCTGTAAAGAGTAAGGCATGAAACAAATTTACTTTGGTGTATTCTTCTTGAGAAAGTTTTAGTTTGATATCATGCTGTAATAAAAGTACATTAGAGTCACCGTATAAAAAACCACTGGCTTTTAATACGTCATAGAAAGCATCCTTTGAAGTGGATTGTAATGCCAGTACATCCTCTTGATAGGTGCTTAAGAATTTTTTTATCCAATCTTGTGCAGAAGGATTCATTTATATGTTATTAATTAAAAAGTACAATTTACTTTTAAAAATGTATTAAAACCATGATATTTACGTTAACAAAATAGGGTTCTTTTTTTTAACCTACTCGGCCTACAATAACCTTTGGTTGTGCAAAGAAAACACTATAATTTTTTAAAAACTAAAACCATTATGAAAAAAACAAAACTATTTGCAGTAATAGGAGGATTAGGGCTTGCCTGTCTCTCGGTGTTTTTGATTTCAGCAGATCATATTGATGCTCCAGATGTAGCTTCAACGTCAACAGATATTGCAGACTTCTTTGCTTTTGAAGGGAGTTCTCCAGATAATACTGTTTTAGTAGCTACTGTTCAGGGACCATTAGCGCCTATGGAACAAACAATCAATGCTCAATTTGATGAAGATGTTATTATTACATTTAATATAGACAATACTGGAGATTTTATTGAAGACTTAGTGATACAGGCTGTTAAACGAGGAGATTCTATGTACTTCTTTGGGCCTGTTGCACCTGCCCAAACAGGATTAGAGACCAGTATCGTTACGACTGCTACCCGTACTGTTGTAAAAGTTTCTGATATAGACTCAGCAGAAACGGCAACAAATAATGGGATGCAAGTCTATGCAGGTCCAAGAAGAGATCCTTTCTATTTTGATTTTAACCGTTTTAATTTGGTGGCCGATGGCGCTGTTGCTCCAGAGGGTTTTTTACCGCTAGAAGAGGCAAATGACTTCTTTGAAGATTTAAATGTCTTAGCTATTGTAGTAGAAGTACCAAATTCAATGTTAGGTACTGCGCCAACCCATGTTGGAGTAGACCAAGGTTTTTTTGCTGTAGGTTCTTTGCCTGATGCATATAATATATGGATTACTACAAGTAGAAAACAATAATAACGAACAACATTAAAAGAAATAAGATGGAAACATATAAAATAAAAGTATTATTCATGGCTATTTGTACCTCGTTATTGTTTGTACAGTGTATAGATGACGATGATAACGGAAATGTTATAAATGAAGCTACTTGTGATGATGGTATTCAAAACGGAGATGAGATTGCGATAGATTGTGGCGGCACATGTGAGCCTTGTGAAGGCGCCTTAGATTTTTCTGGCAACTATAGTCAAGAAGACAGTATGGGGCGTCCAGGTGTGAATACTCTTTTTAGTGGTTCAGACGCTATAAAGAACTTATATAATCGTGTTCCTCCGTCAATGAGAGCTGACTTGCAAGCAGAAGAAGGCCAGACAGCAACCTTTCAAGCAACCTTCCAGAATCTTCTAGAGACGTATCACGATGTATATGCAGTAGCTTTAGGTCTTGATCCAGTTTTAGTGAATTACGAGGCTAATATACTAGCTCTTGATGCGGCTCAATTTACAGCATTGCTCGCAAACTTTGATGCCTTACAAGTAGCGCCAAACGGCCAAACAGTATACTATGACGCAGCTACAGGAGTTGCTTTAACTGGAAGAGGGCTAGAAGACGATGTTATTGATGTTTCATTAACCCTTATGTTTGGTGGTGCAGATGGTGTGCGTTTTAACGGAGAAAACGAAACCCCTCAATTAACCTCTGATGGCGTGTCTATTGGTACAAGAACCTATAGCGATTTTCCGTATTTGGAAGCTCCTATTTTAATAAATTAAAGAGTCCTTACTTGATATAGAAAAGGAGCAATAAATTGCTCTTTTTTTTGTAATTAACAGGACTGTTTTTAATGATCTAATTATGAGAAATATCCTTGTATGTATTTGTTTTGGTATTATAATACTGAGTTGCAAAAGCGAACATGACCAAGATCTTGCTTTTGTAATAACTCCAGCAGATTATGCTTTTTTTTTAGAGGCAAACCCTACTAAATCTTATGCTGCTGCCTTAAAAGAAAAAGACTTTTGGTCAAGACGATTAGGAGCAGACTCCACTGGAGTTGGAGACTTAGGACCTTTAGCAGGCGCATATTCCAAACTTTTTGAGACCAATGGAAACATTCAATACCTTAAAGATGCTGAGACAGTTTACAAAAAAGCTATTTCCGTAGCATCCATTAAGATTAAAGATGGATACAAAAGAGCTTTGGCGAAAAACTACATCTCACAGCATCGTTTTAAAGAGGCTACTATTCTGTTAGAGACTAGTTACGCAGGTGTCTCAAACAAACAAGCTACAGAGCTCATGTTGTTTGATTGCTACATGGAAATTGGCTCCTATGACAAAGCAGAAGGAATCCTAAAAAAGATAGAGAATCTTACGGATTATAATTACCTAATTCGTATTTCAAAATGGAGTGATTATAAGGGGCAATTACCAGCAGCGATTCGGTACATGGAAAAAGCCATGAATATTGCCGAGTCTAGGAATAGTTTGTCTTTGAAAATATGGACCTATGCTAACATTGCAGATTATTATGGGCACAACGGAAATATTAAAGCCGCCTACACTCATTATTTAAAAACCCTAGAATTACACCCCGATAATGCCTACGCGAAAAAAGGAATTGCTTGGATTTTATATTCAAAAGAGCATAATATTTCTGAAGCCAATCGTATTTTAGATATACTAATGGCCACGCATCGTGTTCCTGAAGATTATTTATTTAAAGCACAGCTGGCGCGCTATCAAGATAAAACAATAGAGGCAGATAGATACCTCAAACAGTTTTTTACCCTTGTAGAAAATCCATTGTATGGCCCGATGTACAATACCCATAAAATTAAAGCATGGATAATAAGTGATCCAGAAAAGGCATTGGCATTGGCAGAAAAAGAAATAAACAATAGAGCAACACCAGAAACCTATCATTTGTTAGCATTGGCACAATTGGCCACTAACCAAAAGGAACTAGCACTTACAACCATTGAAAATTTCGTAAATGGAAAAATAAGCGAACCGATGGCTTTATTACATAGTGCTTTGGTCTACAAGGCAAACGGTCAACTAGAAAAAGTAGTGGATTTAAAAATAGCTTTAACAACTAGCGCTTTTGAGCTTGGTCCAATAGTTGCCGCGCAGATCGCAGACTTGTAAAAAAGGGACAGATGCTTTTTAAGGAGTTGCGCCACCTAAGACATATAGTTTTGATAGGGTAGGGGATTTGCTTCCTCCAGCAGGTTCTAGTGTGATTCCAAAAGCTTCTGGGTTTTTTTCGATCCCGCTAAATTTGTAAAATCCTGTTGTTGCAAAGCTAGTACTGTCTATACGACCAATACTTTTAGCTACTAGCAGGTTCATTGTTAAAGACCAAACCTGATATATTTTTCCTTCAGGTGCTTTAGGCAAGCCTTTGATGTCTATATAAAGCATCTGTTTTTTATTGTTGACATACACCTTTGAGAAGGCCCTTGGCGCTACGGCTTGGTTTCCAGCTAATGTGATTGTGGTAAACTCTTTTCCTCTTACTAGGTCTAAGACATTAGTACTGAGAAGGACCTTTTTGGTAGTCTCTGTGAGTTCTTGTTTTGTAATGCTAATGCTTTCAACAAGTTCTTCTTGATCACGTTGCAGCCAGAAAACACTTCCAGCAAATAAAACAGCAACAACCCATCCTGTTATTGTTTTCCATTTTCTTTTAGGTTTTATTGTGTTTTGTTGTTCCATGCGCTAAAGCTTATAGAAATCTAACTCTTTTCTTCTTTATTGAAATACACCAGATAGTAATACATTTGCTTTTCTTCATCCCAGCCTTTTTCTACAAATTTATCTGCACTCTCTGGATTAATAAAGTCTAATTTAATCTGGATATTGGTATCTAGATTAATAACGTTTTTTATTTTTTTACGTGCAGCAGTTACCGCGGTATTTGCGATAGGAAATGTAGTAAGATCTTCAATTTTATACTTGGGAGCTGTTTCGCTTTTGTAGTGATTAAACTCTGGAATTAAATCTGGATTACTAATAACATCCTTCATGAAATTACTTTCATTAAACGTGTCGTTTTTTGCAAAATGATTTACAGCACGGTTCATGAAAAGCACTTCCTCTTTTTTATCTTCAGCAGGTAGCACTACATCTTTCGCGAAATCTTGACAAAATTTTAAATATTTTTTGGTGTAGAAGTTGTCATCTTCAAAGGCTTCAACACCCAAAAAACCTTCCAGCCAATAGCGCGTGTCATACCTGTTACTATCTATAGACAAAACTTTGTACCCTTCTTCTTTTTTTACATTAAAAATCAAACATCCTTTGTCTAGTTTGTTTAGGCTTACCCCTTGTTGTAAGTGTGCTTTAATCTGGTTTTCTTCTTCAGAAAATTGAAGAAAGTCATGCTTTAATTCAGACTTAAAAATCCCTACTGCATTTACTTTTTCATTGTCAATTTGCAAGTTTTCTAAATATGCTACATACACTTCCCCACTTTTAATATGCTGATGTGTAGATTGGTCATACAAATGTTTTGTTATTTTTTTACTTACCTCATGCACGCTATCTGGGTTTTCAAATATTTGAGTAGCACAATTAAAAAGTTCATGAAATTCTAGATCGGCTTCGTTCACAAATTGGAAATAGTTTTCTTCTTTTTCTCTAAATGGTTTTAAAAAATATTCTTTCATCAAAGGAGTAATCTCGTCATCCATTTTGTAGATGTCATCAGAAAGGACTATTGGTTCACTTTTACTTTTGTTTCCCACGCGGTGAATAGACAAAGAGGCAATGTGCGTATTAAATAAATTAATCATAAAAAAGGGTTGAGGTATTTAGTCTTTCCGAAGGTAAAAAAAGTTTCGAAATTACGAGCTACTTAGGGTAGAAGTTGGTCTAAATTTATTTGAATATTTTACTTGCTTGATTCTTAGTTCCAGGTCTCATCAAAATCGAGATCCTCATAGGCGTCTCCACTGCCATATTGATCGTCTTCAAATTCATCATCGCCATACATATCTTCAAGATCTCCATCTAGAGACTCGCCAACAAATTTAGGGTCAATAGGCTCTTCTGGAATTTCTCCTTGTGCAAACATAAGGTTAGGGTAGGTGACGCCAGCTTCTGGTTCTGCAATATCTGCGAGCTCTACGATAAAGGTCCACATCGATAAGAAATCATAAATGTATACTAAATTTCTATGTTCTTTAGAAACAACATGGTTGAGTTTTGTTTCTGCCATGGTGCGTATAGGCTCTCCTCCATCACTCATGTCAAAAAGGGCTATTTCATCTCCTTGTTCCCATTGCTCATTGCTTTCATAGAAAGAGGCTACTTCTTGCCCCTCAAAACCAAAAGCTTGTGTGATGGCATTGTGGAAGTCTTCAAAGGTTGCATTTTCTTCAATCTCGATGTCGCGATACACTTCGTCCTGCGAATTTAAAATGGCTCTAAAACGATAAATCATATTTTTATTTATTAGTTTTCAATGATATTATTTTCCTTTTATTTACTAAACCTGTGTAAGGTAAAAGTCATGGCTGCCAATAAAAAGAAAGCCGTAATTTGATGTAATACCCCAAGCCAAACAGGAACAAATAACACGAGCGTGAGGACCCCAAGAATAAATTGTACCCCCACAAGTATTAAAAGTAAGTTGGCGCCTTTTTCTTGTAATATGGTTGTTTTCATTTTTCTAGTTTTAAACCAAATAAAACCAATAAAGCCGACCACAACATAGGCTAGATACCGATGCACAAATTGAACCCCACTTTTACCTTCAATAAAGTTTCTCCAAAGCGGTTCTTGCTCTGTAGTTACTGTTTCATGTATGAGCTGTCCATCATTCATAAGAGGCCAATGGTTATGAATCCATCCAGCGTCTAAACCAGCAACAAAGGCTCCCCAAATAATTTGAATTACTAAAACAACAAGTCCAACCCTAATGATATTTCTAAAAGATAATTTTATTTCTTTTTTAAATGGATATACTAAGTCTAAAGCTACCCAAAAAGTATATGCAAATGTTAAAAATGCTGTAGTTAAATGCATGGCCAACCTATAATGGCTAACATCTGGTCTTTCAACCAAACCACTTTTCACCATGTACCAGCCCAAGAATCCTTGAAAACTACCCATAAACAATAAAATAATACATTTTTTTATAGTGGGTATTGTAAGTTGTTTCCGTATCAAAAAATATAAAAAAGGTATTACAAAAACCAAACCTATAACTCGCCCTATCACTCGATGAATCCATTCCCAGAAGTAGATGTCTTTAAACGCCTCTAAGGTCATGTTGTAGTTTAGTTTTTGATATTCTGGATATTGCTTGTAGAGATCGAAGGCTTCTTTCCATTCTACCGCGTTGGTCGGTGGAATGGTGCCAGAAATTAGTTTATAATTAGATATTGATAATCCCGAGTGGGTTAAGCGAGTAATACCTCCTACTATCACCATAATAAAAATGAGCGTACAGCCTGTAAGAAGCCAGTATATCACTTTTTTATTGTCTTTCATATGTATTTTTTTACAACTTAATTTGTTTCTATTTTTAAGCCTAATGTAGCCCCTTTTTCGAGCATAAAATTGACAGCAGCCTCATATTCATTCGGTATTTCACCCTCTAAAATAGCTTCTTTAATAGCGTCTTTGATGTGCCCAATCTCTCGACATGGTTTTAAGCCAAAGGTTTTCATAATTTCTTCACCGCTTATTGGAGGTTGGAAATTACGTACACTATCACGTTCTTCTACTTCTATAATTTTATCGCGTACGATTTTAAAATTTTGGTGGTATGTTTTAAATTTTTTTGGGTTCTTGGTAGTAATGTCTGCTTCACAAAGGGTCATGAGATCTTCTACACATGCCCCGGCGTCAAAGACCAAACGGCGCACAGCGCTATCTGTTACATCGCTTGCTAGTACAATAGGGCGAGAGCTCATTAACACCATTTTTTGTACAAATTTCATCTTTTCATTTAATGGCATTTTTAATCTTTTAAAAAGAGCAAAGACCATTTTGGCTCCTACAAACTCATGTGCATGAAAGGTCCAGCCTATTTTTTTATCAAAACGTTTTGTAGGTGCTTTTCCAATATCGTGTAGCAAAGCTGCCCAGCGTAACCAGAGGTTATCTGTTGTTTTTGCAATATTATCAACCACTTCTAGGGTGTGCCAAAAGTTGTCTTTGTGACGTTGCCCATCTTTTTCATCGATACCCTGTAATGCTTCAAGTTCTGGAAGGATGTGTGGTAATAATATGGTTTTGTGTAATAATGAAAATCCTTTAGAGGGTATAGGGGCTCCGAGTATTTTATGCAATTCGTCTACAATGCGCTCTTTAGAAATAATTTTAATTCTATCTGCATTTCTAGTAATGGCATCTAGAGACTTTTTTTCAATAATAAAATCTAGTTGCGTAGCAAAACGTAGCGCTCGCATCATTCTAAGTGGATCATCACTGTAGGTAATGTCTGGATCTAGTGGTGTGCGAATTATTTTGGCGTCTAAGTCTGAAACACCACCAAAAGGATCTAGTAAATCTCCAAAATTCTCTTTTCCTAAGCTAAGAGCTAAAGCATTTATAGTGAAATCTCTTCGGTTCTGATCGTCTTGTAATGTGCCATTTTCTATAACAGGATTACGGCTGTCTTCACGGTATGATTCTTTGCGTGCTCCTACAAATTCTAATTCAATACCACCTGTTTTTACCATGGCAGTTCCATAGTTTTTAAACACGGTTACGTTAGGCTTGCCTGGTAGAAGTTTTGAGACTTCTTTTGCGAGGGCAATACCGCTTCCTATGGTAACAATGTCGATATCCTTGGCATCACCTCTTTGTAATAAAAAATCGCGCACAAAGCCCCCAATCACATAGGAGTCTAAACCAAGGTTTGATGAAGCCTGAGAAACGGTCTTGAAAATTGGATTTTGTAAAGCGTTTGCGTATGTTGATGTAGCCACGTAAGTGCGTATTTATTAGCGTTTACAAAGTTACGCTATAGGGCTCAAAAACCGAAGTGAATTTAGACTATTTACAAAATTATTCTCGAATGATTTTCACCTTACCATCCATGGTTAATTTAATAATAGCAGAAGGGTTTTCTGATTTTTTATTTCTATCAAAATCAACGACATAGTCAACACCCGCTATAATTTCAGGAGCGATATCTTTAAAGGTCATCGGTATTTTTGTGCCGCTAATATTAGCAGAGGTAGACACCACAGGGCGTCTAAATTTGCGTATGAGGGTTTTTGCAAATGTATCATTCACGACACGAATAGCAAGCGAGTTGTCTGGCGCTATGATGTTTTCTGAAATTCGAATAGGGTCATCATAAATGATGGTTGTTGGTTTTACGGCATACCTTAGAATATCATAGGCAACTTCTGGAATTTCTTCTACAAATTGATTTAACATTTTAAAATCATGTACCAAGCAAATCATAGACTTACTTTCTTCACGTTGCTTTAATTTATAAATACGATCAATGGCGTCTGGGTTTGAAGAATCACATCCAATACCCCAAACAGTGTCTGTAGGGTATAAAATTAAACCACCTCGTTTTAATACAGCAAGGGTTTTTTCGATTTCAGATTTAAGGTTTTCCATAGTTTTATTTGGTGAATAAAATATCGTCTGCTACGTTATTTTTCTCTAATGTTTTTAAATGCTCTAAAAGTTCTTGGGTAGTATTCGTAATGTCAAATAGGGTATTGTCCTTGAGGCAGGTTGCTTTAGCAAAATGAGGTGCCATTGTATCTAGGAAGTCCTCAATAGACACATTTGATACATTCTGTAAGTGATGTGGCACATACTCTACGTATAAAAAGCGTGCCGAAGAGAGGCTCTCTTGCATTCCATTAAGCGCATAATACTCAGCGCCCTCGATATCCATAATAATCCCAGTTGGTGGTGCTAGCGCCTCTTTTGTAATAAAAGGGTCTAAGGCAACCATGTCCACTTCAACTTCATTAGGGCTGTCATAATTATAAAGAATGGAGTCTTTAATAGGTTTTATTTTACTCCCTCCTGTGTTTACTGTGTTTTGGTAGAAGGTTACTTTCTTGTCACTGTCACCAACGGCCTTGTTAAAAATAGTTGCGTTGGATATCTTATTCAAACACAAATTAGCTTTCAAAAACCAAAAAGTATCTTCATTGGCTTCAAAACCAATTACCGTTTTTACTGTTTTTGCAATAGGGACCAATAAAGTTCCTACATGAGTTCCTATAAAGTAAATGACATCTTCAGGTTCTGTTTGTTCTTGGAGTGTTGAGATTTCATTGAAGTTCCAATGTCCTTTAAAACCTAAGTTTTTTCCAATAGTAATGTCTGAAATTGGAAGTGCCATGTACCCGTTTTTGGAATCATAAATAACTCCTTTGGTATGAGAGCCAAAAAGCTTTTTCCTTTTTTTAGATTTTAAATTCCTAAAAAAATATTTGATTTTTTTATTCATGTAATTTCTTTATTATATTTTAAAAACGAATCTTTTGTTTTTGTTTTAAAGAGTGTTTTAATGCATCACCTTTTAGGATTACTGGAAATAAAAACCATTTTTTGGGTTTAAACGGCAAGGTGAAGATAAAGTAAAGTTGAACTGCTTTATAATGTATAAAAGAATAATGCTTTTTTATCACGTATAATTCAGATAACATGGCTTCTTTACTAATAGCCTTAGATGCTTTAGAGCTTTTTCCTTGAAAGTGCTGAAATTTTGCTTGCGGTACTAAAGCTGATTCTGTTTTTATTTTTTCTAATTTTTTAGCAAAATCCATCTCTTCTGAATACAAAAAAATATTGGTGTCAAATCCTCCAATTTCAGCAAACGTGCTCCCCCTAAAAAATAGAAAGGCTCCGTTTGGAGATGTTATTTTTAAAGGTTGGGTATATTCTTTTTTACGCTTCGGAAATTTTATAGGGTTTATTTTTTCCAACAACTTTTTACCTAAGAGCAGTTTCCAAAATGTTTTATAATGATGAAATGAAGGTGAAAAATTTCCTGCTTCATCAAAATTTTGAGCGGTAGCTAATCCAACTGTTGGGTGTGAATCTAAGTACTCTTTTAAGTACAATAAGCAATCATTCAAAAAGATGGAATCATTATTAAGACATAGAAAATAGGTTGCATGTACATAGGGTAATGATTCCATATGACCTCCGCCAAACCC
>JBLHII010000046.1:0-12123 GCA_047616265.1 Minisyncoccia bacterium | reverse complement strand
CAAAAGGTTTTTGCCACTAATGTATATGGCCCCATACAAATAACAAATGAAGTTTTACCTAAAATGCGTCTTCAGCAAAGGGGGCACATAATAAACATAACTTCTATTGCCGGGTATATGGGCTTACCCTATAGAGGAATATACTCTGCCACCAAAGCAGCGCTAGAAATAACGACCGAGGCGTATAGAATGGAATTGCTACAATTTGGCATACACATGACCAATGTGGCTCCTGGAGATTTTGCCACCAATATTGCTGCGGGAAGGTACCATGTTCCACAACTAGACAGCTCTCCCTATAAAAAAGCATACGGAGCAACTTTAGCAATGATGGATGCTGATGTTAATAGCGGAGAAGACCCAAACCAAATGGCAGCAGCTGTTTATAAAATTATCAATAAAAAAACACCCAAAGTACGATATACTGTGGGTGCTTTTATGCAAAAATTTTCTATAGTGCTTAAGAAGATGTTGCCTTCAAAAATGTATGAGAAACTATTGATGAATCATTACAAACTTTAATTGTATTTTTTTGCAATAGCTTGCTGTCTGGCAATTGCATCTTTAAACTCTGTCTTCATACCAAGCAGTAATTCTTTTATGGGTAGGTTGTTCTCAATAGTAGTTACCCCTTGACCAGCAGACCAGATCGTTTTCCATGCTTTTGCTTCGGTATCCATCTCTTTGCCAAAATCTATTTTACCTTTGCTTTCTATTTGTTCTTGAGTGATACCAGCATTGTCTAAACTCTTACTTAAAAAGTTAGCACTTACGCCACTAATAGCAGCAGTATAAGTAATATCTTTTGTTTCAGAGGCAATAATCATATCTCTGTATTCTTGATTTGCTTCGCTTTCTGTGGTGTTTATAAAACGAGTTCCCATATAAGCCAAATCTGCACCCATTTGCATCGCACTTGCAACGTCTTGCCCTGTACTTAGTGCCCCAGATAATAATATAAAACCATCAAAAATCTTTTTGATTTCGTTTATAAATGGAACAGGGTGTAAGGTTCCTGCATGCCCTCCAGCTCCAGCACACACTAGTATCAAGCCATCAACACCTGCTTCAATTGCTTTTTCTGCATGACGTCTTTTAATTACATCATGAAAAACCAAGCCACCATAACTATGTACGGCATCAACTACAAGGCTAATTGCCCCCAAAGAGGTGATAATTAGAGGTACTTTATGTTTTACACATACATGAACATCTGCTTCAATTCTAGGATTGCTAAAATGTACAATGAGATTGACTCCAAAAGGAGCTGCTTTTTTGCCTGTTTCTTTTTCCCAGGCATCTAACGCTGTCTTTATTTGCACAACCCATTCTTCAAAACCTTCGGTAGTACGCTGGTTTAGTGCTGGAAATGTACCTACAATACCGTTTTTACAAGCTTCAATAACAAGCTCTGGCCCTGAGATTAAAAACATAGGTGCCGCCACTACAGGTAGGCTAAGGTTTTCTGTAAATTGATCTTTGTTCATAGTTGTGTCTTGTCTATAGGTGTTAAATATTTAATTAAAAGTAAACAATATAGTAGGTGTTTATCACTTTTTTTTTAAAGTATGTTTGCTTCTCAATTTCTGAAATATTAATTTCTAATGCTATTTCAGTATTTGTACTGATATCTTTTAGTGATTCTTAAAGAATTATTTTCCTGGGTTTTTTTCTGTTTTCTTAAACAGTTTTACAAATCTTCCAACAAAGGTTTCTAAGTCAAAGACACCTTGATCTGTAGTGGCTCTATAGGTTAACCAGATACTTAATGGAAACATGATTAAAGTACTTAACCAGGTGGCTATAAATGGATGCAAGGTTCCGTCTTCTGCACTGTTTTTAGCAAAAATACCAATGAAATGATAGGTTAAAAACAACAAAACAGCGACTACCATTGGCAAGCCCATTCCTCCTTTGCGGATAATAGCACCTAAAGGAGCTCCTACAAAAAACAGGATAATACATGCTATTGGTAATACCTGCTTATCGTGTAAGGACATCTCGTATTTATTGAGGCGTTTGGTTTTTACCTTATACTCCTTTGTTTTAGCCTCGATAGTTTGCAAAGTGCCTTTAGCATTGTTTAGTGCCATCTTTGCTATTTCGGTTTGACGTTTTTCTGAAAATAGATCCATGTAAGAATCAATGCTATCCGGAAGTTGCTTTGCCTTTATCTTTTTGTTCTTAAATTTTGAAAATCCAGTTCTATAATAGCTGTTATTTGCAAATGTTTCTATGTCTTTACTGTACCCTTTAGATAGGGAATCAATTTCTACAAATAACTCCCGCATGTTAAACATGTTTTGGTTACTCAAATCATTTTCACGATCAATGTCTGTATTGTTTAATTCGGTAAGATCAATGTTTACTGTGTACTGCTTAAAATCTGTCTTAGCAAACGGCATACGCTTTTGCTTTCTAATATCTTTTTCTTGAATATCTTCATACCTAGAACCTTCATTTAGAATAAGAGACAAGGTATTACTGCCTTTTTGACTTCTAAATTCTCCGGTGGCAGCTATGGTTACAATGTAATTTCCGTTGGGTTTGGCTGGGTTTTTTTCATGAATGATAATGCCTCGAAGGAATTCTTTGTTTTCTCCAGATTTCTCGTCTACTTTGATATTAAAGCCTTCTCCAATTTGGCTAAACTGTCCTTCACTTATAACCATTGAAGGACTTATCTGCGCTAAATTTCTACGCAAATTTTGCCACTTGTATTCAGAATATGGAATGATATTGTTAGCAAAGAAAAAAGCAGTGAATGCCAAGCCTAAAATAAAGACGGTAAGACTTCGCATAGCGCGTTGTAACGAAATACCCGTTGATTTCATAGCGGCAAACTCATACCGCTCAGAAAAGCCCCCAAAGACCATTAAAGACGTTACCAAGATAGTAAGTGGAAGTACAAGGGGTATTAGTTTAGGAGTAAAGAACCATAAAAACTTTAGGATGATAATAAAATCAATGTCTTTTCCAGCTAGTTCTGCGATATATAGCCAAATGGTTTGCAGTACAAAAATAAACATCAAAATAATGAAGACGCTAAAAAACGTCCTCAAATATGTAACCAATATGTACCTGTCTAGTATTTTCAAACCAAGTAGTTAGTCCAGCGTATTAATATAGTATCCCTTGTTGGCGTATGTTGCCTCGTCAAAAATAAACAAGGTTTTTGAAAGAGGCAGGTTTGTTTTAAAGGATTTCACTGTTAAGGTGTATTTTGTGCCTTTACCATCTATTTGTATTAATTTATAGATGTGTTTTGTCTTTTTGTCTATACCTAAATAGATTTTTTTAATTTCGGCATCACTATCAATGGGAGTTAATTTCACAAATTGAATTTTTCTTCCATTTATAGTTTCTACAAGGCCCATTCTTGAATCATAGCCCGCTTCATAAAAGGTTAACATTTCAGAAGGGGTGATGTCTTTCTCATCTTCACTATTAAATGAAGAAATAGTTACCTCTTCGTCTTCAGGTACAATCGTGTAAATAGATGTGCCATCAAACATTCGGGTGATCCCTAGCATATTTAAGATGTAGTTATCTCCCGAAAGAGTAACATCTCCATTCGTATCTTGGTTTACACCTTCCTTTTGGTTGTTTAAGTTGTATTTAAACTCGATGCGCACATTTTCATAGCTTCTTACTTTGGTTGACACCTCTTTAAGTAATGCAGTTGCATCTTGTCCATAGGTTTGTAAAGTCGCTAAGAGTATTAGTATGCTTAAAACTATTTTCATCATTGTTATTCGTTTTCTAATAATTGATCTAAAGCTTCTAAGGTAGGAACAGAAACGCCTCTAGCTTTACTTCCTTCAAAGGGGCCAACAATACCTGCAGCTTCTAATTGATCTATAATTCTACCCGCGCGGTTGTAGCCTAATTTTAACTTGCGCTGTAATAAAGATGCAGATCCTTGTTGCGCTATTACCAGTACTTCTGCAGCTTCTCTAAACATCGCATCGCGTTCGTTGATATTGTTATCAAGATTTGTGCCACCTTCTTCACCAACATATTCAGGTAAAATATAGGCGTCTGGATACGCTTTTTGATTGCCAATATAGTCTGTAATGTCTGCTATTTCTGGAGTGTCAACAAACGCACATTGGACCCTTACTAATTCATTCCCTTGTGTATATAACATATCACCACGGCCAATTAATTGATCTGCGCCACCACTGTCTAAAATAGTGCGAGAATCAATTTTACTTGTTACTCTAAAGGCAATACGTGCAGGAAAATTAGCTTTTATGATTCCTGTAATTACATTTACAGAAGGACGTTGTG
The DNA here is from genome assembly GCA_047616265.1 of Minisyncoccia bacterium. Classification (GTDB taxonomy): domain Bacteria; phylum Bacteroidota; class Bacteroidia; order Flavobacteriales; family Flavobacteriaceae; genus Patiriisocius. Next base: position 7,830 of record JBLHII010000046.1, on the reverse strand, counting down.
TTGCTACAATAAGGTGTATGCCAATGGCACGCGCTAATTGGGCTAAACGGGCAATAGGTGTTTCTACCTCTTTACCTGCAGTCATTATTAAATCTGCAAACTCATCAATAACTAGTACGATATAAGGCAAGAATTTGTGTCCTTCTTCTGGGTTTAGCTTGCGTTCTTTAAATTTAGTATTGTATTCTTTAATGTTGCGCACGTAGGCATTTTTCAACAAATCATATCGTTGATCCATTTCTACACATAAAGAATTTAAAGTGGTAATTACCTTATTTGTATCTGTAATAATAGCATCTTCATCCCCGGGTAATTTGGCCAAGTAATGGCGTTCAATTTTATTAAATAAGGTGAGCTCTACTTTTTTAGGGTCTACCAATACAAACTTTACTTCTGCAGGATGTTTTTTGTAGAGTAGTGATGTGAGTATTGCGTTTAAACCGACAGACTTACCTTGTCCTGTAGCACCTGCCATTAGTAGGTGAGGCATTTTAGCTAAGTCTACAACAAAGGTTTCATTGCTAATTGTTTTACCTAATGCTAATGGTAATTCCATTTCTGCGCTCTGAAATTTTGGAGAGGCAATGGTAGAACGCATGGATACTGTTTTTGGATTTTTATTAGGTACTTCAATGCCAATGGTTCCACGTCCAGGGATAGGAGCGATGATACGAATTCCGAGAGCCGAGAGAGACAAAGCAATATCGTCTTCTAGATTTTTAATTTTTGAGATGCGTATTCCAGCATCTGGAACTATTTCATATAGCGTAACTGTAGGCCCTACCGTTGCTTTAATACTAGCAATACCAATTTTATAATTGTTTAGGGTTTCAACAATGCGGTTTTTGTTTTCTTCAAGTTCCTCTTGGTTGATGGTAATACCTTGTCCAGCGGTGTAGTCTTTTAAAAGTTCAATCGTGGGGAACTTGTAATTACTTAATTCTAGGGTAGGGTCAAATTCTCCAAAATCTTTTACGAGTCTATCACTCAGGTTTTCTTTTACAGTCTCCTCCTCCTTAGCTTCTTCCACCTCCATAGCTAATTCACTTTCAGCTGTGTCTAGGGTTGGTTTTTCTTGGATGCTATTTGTGGGAGTCTCTTCGGGTGTCTCTAAAACAGCTAAGCTTTTGGCACTTGCTAAGGTGCTTAACTCTTTGTCTAACTGTATTCCTGTTCCAACAGGTGTGTTGTTTGTAGTCTCGTTACTGGAGTCTGTTTTGTTCTCCTGTATGCTTTCTGAAAAATCTGATGTGATGTCTTTTTTTGTTCTTTTCAAAGCATCTTGCACCTTTTCTGGAGTTATTTTTAAGCGAAGAACCAAATACACAATAGCAAAGAATGTCATGGCTAATATGGTTCCAATTAAGCCCATATAGTCTTGTAAGAAATCATTTAGTTCAAAACCAATAACACCACTTAATATGCCACTATTAGTATCAAAAAAACCAAAAAACACAGAAAGCCAAACCATCATTAAGGTGCCCCAAAACCAAAATTTCTTTAATTGTTTTTTGGTGTAATCAAAAAAGAAGTATACGCCGGTAAGGGTCACTAGGGTCCCAAAAATATATGCAGCAACACCAAAACCTTGGTACATGCATAAGTGTGCTATATTAGTTCCAAAAGTGCTTAGCCAATTTTTTGTTTCTACTGTTCTATCGACACTTCCAAGAATACTTTGATCTGCTTGCCAGGTAAATAGAAATGAGGTAAAAGAAAACAATAAAGCAATACCCAATAATGCTAAGAAGCTACCTAGTAATATTTTTTGCTGTTTTGATAGCGAAAACGAGATGGGTTTTCTGGGCTGTTTTTGATTTTTTTGGGTTGTTGTTGTCTTTTTAGCCATGAAGCGTTAGGAGTCTTAAACAAAAATACAAATTGTTATGAATTATGTTGTGTTTTTACTTTTAAATAATTTGGACTCTTATTTTATGATACCAGTTGCTTTTGTGATGCAATGGTTTTATTGATTTCATGAGACTGGCACCTATTTATTTTTAAAACTTCGGAATATAAATAATACCTGCAATCACGATGGCGGTAATTGCTGCGAAAAAAACAGCACCTGCAGCTACGTCTTTGATGTATCCAATTTTGGGATGCTGGCTTGGGTGAATAAAGTTTACAATTTCTTCTGCGGCGGTATTTAAGCCTTCTGCGGTCAAGACTAATCCGATAGCAAAACATTGCAGCATCCATTCGGTTGCTGTAATTTTAAAAACAATCCCAGCAATAGTAATCCCAATAGCAATAGCGGTTTGTACTTGTATGCTGGCTTCGTTTTTAATGAGTTGAATGGCACCAGAAATGGCATATTTGCAACCAAGTAAGCGTCTGCCTAAGAAGGAGTTTAGCATTATACTAAAGCTTTTAAAGCTTCAGTATAATTTGGTTCTTGACCAATCTCTGGAACTTGTTCTGTATACAACACATTGTTTTGTTCGTCTAATACCATTACAACGCGAGAATGTAAATTAGCAAAAGGGCCATCTACCACGGTAAGACCATAAGCATCTCCAAAACTTCCGTCTTTAAAATCGCTGAGCATTTCAACATTTTCTATGCCTTCTGCGGCACAAAAACGGGCTTGTGCAAATGGCAAGTCTCGTGAGATACACAATACTTGTGTATTGTCTAGCGAAGCAGCTTCTTTATTAAATGTTCTCGCAGCGGTTGCACATACTCCAGTATCTACACTAGGGAAAATGTTTAATATCTTTCTTTTACCTGGATAATCTGTCAATTTTTTTGAAGACAAATCTACTGCCGTTAGTGTAAAGTCTGTTGCTTGTGTTCCAACAGCAGGAAGCGTTCCTAAAGTAGTTGCGGGGTTTCCGCCAAGAGTTATTTGAGCCATTATTTTTATTTTAGAGTTTAAAAGTACAAAACACTTAACAATGAGTAGTAGGTTATTCATAAAAAAATAGTTTTGGAAATATTCGTATTTCCATAACCATTTAACAAATAGGGAATAACGTAATTAGGTACCTTTTGGTTCCCGTAACATTCTAATTTTTATTTTAAAAGCGGCAAAAATCAAGGTCATAAATGGACTGAGCCAGTTAAAGACAGCAAACATAAAATATTCGCCAACGCCAACACCTAACACATCACTTTGATAAGCTCCACAAGTATTCCATGGAATTAGCACAGAGGTAACCGTTCCAGAATCCTCTAGGGTTCTTGATAGGTTTTCTGGAGCAAGGTTTTTATCTTCATACGCTTGTTTGAACATTTTCCCAGGTATAACTAGTGCAAGATATTGGTCACTGGCAATTACATTTAATCCAAAACAACTCACGACGGTGGTTGCAAATAAACCAAAAATAGAAGAAGCCATTTTTAATAATTCTTTCGTAATTCTTGCTAGGGCTCCTATACCATCCATGACGCCACCAAAAACCATCGCTGATGCAATAAGTAATATCGTCCATAACATACCAATAAGGCCCCCTGAACTAAATAATTCGTTCAATGTTTCATTTGGTGTTTCTATTGCTACATCGCTAAAAACTGACTGTGATAACGCTCCAGTTGTGGTATCTGAAATCTTAGCTAAAATTTCGGGTTGAAAAATAACAGCAAAAATAGCGGCAGAAATTACTCCAGTTGCTAAGGCAACGAGGGGACTTGTTTTTAATACAATTAGCGCAATAACAATAAGGGGAACAATAAACAACCATCCTGTGGTATTAAAAGTGGTATTTATTGTTTGTAGTAAATTGCTAATATCTGCTTCTCCAGAGGTTTCAATAGTTAGGCTTAATATTGAGAACACGATAAGGGTAATGACAATTGTTGGCACAGTAGTGTATGCCATATACTTTATATGGGTAAACAAATTCGTACCTGCCATTGCTGGAGCCAAATTTGTAGTATCACTTAAGGGAGACATTTTATCTCCAAAATAAGCTCCAGATATTACTGCACCAGCAATCATTCCTGGGTCAATACCCAAAGCAGTTCCTATTCCAACCAGCGCAATACCTACGGTAGCTGATGTCGTCCAGGAGCTTCCTGTAGCGATTGAAATAATAGCAGCAATAATAACAGATGCAGGTAAGAATATTTCTGGGCTCAGCACTTGTAGTCCATAATAAACCATAGCAGGAATGATACCACTTACCAACCAGGTTCCAGCCAAAGCGCCAACTAACATTAATATTATAATAGGCTTGTATACACTTTTTAGGTTCTCCCAAACTTCTTTTAGCATTACGCTAATGGAAACTTTATTTAAAGCCCCTATAATAGCTGCAATACCCCCACCAATAAGTAAGATGTATTGGTTTGAGTAATCACCAAGCCACGCACCGTCTTTTAGGAATATATTATACGCTAGCAAAGACATTAAAATCATAACAGGAATAAGTGCTTCCCAGATACTAAGCTCTTTGTTGTCTTTTATTTTTTGATTTTGAATATTAATATCTGAAAGATTGTCTTCTTGCATGCTATATATTTAAATGTTTTTGTAATGTTACAATTTTGTGGAAATATACGCAAATCAAAAAGAGAGCTATGTTTTAAAATACAGCTCTCTTTTATTATTAGTCTTACCATAAATTTACAATACGCCTACTTCTTTCATGCATTCGTGCATCATTTGGTAGGTGCGTTTAATATCGTCATCTAGACCAATAGAGAAACGAATTAACCCATCTGTTAGCCCCATTTCTGCTTGTTCTTCTTCAGGTATTTCAGAAGATGTAGAAGTTCCTGGTGCGCTAAATAGTGTTTTGTAAAATCCTAAACTAACGGCAAGGTATCCTACATTTCGTTCTTGCATTAATTCCATCAATTTGTTTGCGTTTTCGAGGCCTCCTGCATCAATGGTTAACATACCACCGTATCCGTATTTTTCATTCATCATACTGTTGTATAATGCATGTCCTGGATGTGATGTAAGTCCAGGGTATACGGTACGCACTCCATCTGCTTCAAATTTTTGTGCAAGATACAGCGCATTTTTACTGTGTTGTTGCATGCGTATGTGCAAGGTTCTTAGATTTTTTAATATAGAAGCTGCACGCAAACTATCCATAGAAGCACCAAGCAGCATACAAGCACCACTGTTTACATCTCGCAAAGAGTTTATTAGTTCTTGAGAACCACAAACAACACCTCCCATAGTATCACTACTACCGTTTATGAATTTTGTTAAACTATGCATTACCACATCTGCCCCTAATTTTATAGGAGAGATCGTTAATGGTGAGAATGTATTGTCTACTAGTAATTGGAGATTGTGTTTTTTAGCAATGGCCGCAAGTCCTTTAATGTCTGCTATTTCAAGTAAAGGATTGCTTACGCACTCACAGAAGATAATCTTGGTTTGAGGTGTAATTGCTGCCGCTACCGCTTCTAGTTTTGTAATGTCAACAAAGGTCGTGTTGATGTTAAGTTTTGGCGTAAAGTTTTTTAAGAATGCGTAAGTTCCACCATAAATCGTTCTACTGGATACTACATGATCTCCGGCTTCACAAAATTGCAAAATAGTAGGAGTGATAGCTCCCATACCGCTGGCAGCAACATTGGCAGTTTCTGTGCCTTCCATAGCTGCTAATGCTTCGCCTAAATTAAGGTTAGATGGCGCAGTATGTCGGGAATATAAATAACAACCCTCTGTGTTTCCCTCAAAAGTATCAAGCATGGTCTGCGCTGATAAAAAGGTATAGGTTGATGAATCTGATATCGATGGGTTTACCCCTCCAGATTCTCCAAAGAATTGAAGATCTTGTATGTTATTTGCAGGATTAAAGTCTTTTTTTGCCATGAAATGTCTGTGTTCTGAAATTAGATTAATTGTTTAAAAATGATATCCCTTTTGTAGTAATTAAAAAAAATATAACATCAAAAATACGAATAAGCTGAATAAAACTTGATAATTAGTAATGAATAAAGTGATTTATTCTAAACAAAGAACTAAATCCTGTTTTTTAATCTATTTTTTGTTTGTATTGTGTATTTTTATGAAAAATTTTCTACATGAAATTAGACAATACCGATCTTTTGTTGCTTCGTTATTTGCAAGAAGACAGCAAACAGACCAATAAAGACTTATCTGGAAAGCTTAATTTATCTGTAACAGCTGTCTATGAGCGTATAAAAAAACTGGAGCGTCTTGGGGTCATTAAAAAGTATGTTGCCTTATTAGAAAAAAAACATCTTAATTATGGTTTTATGGTATTTTGCCATGTAAAACTATCACATCATACTGAAAAAAATATTTCAGATTTTGAGTCTGAAGTATCTCAATTAGACCAAGTTCTTGAGTGTTTTCATGTAAGTGGCGAGTATGATTACCTATTAAAAGTTGTCGTAAAAGATATGGATGCCTTTAGGTTGTTTATGATTAATAAATTGACCTCCTTAAAAAATATTGGAAGTACACAAAGTTCGTTCACTATAAACGAAGTTAAAAATTCAACAGCCTTTTCTGTATCATGAAAATAAAAACAAACATCGTAGTCGAGTTTATTTTACTTTTTTTATTATTACCTATAAGTCTCTCATTACCTCTTTTAATAGGGGTTAAGATCTTTATTGTAGTGTTGGGTTTTAGTTATTTATTGTATGTGCTAAAAGGGCTTGGAGTTCTTAAGTTTCAGATAAATAAAGGATTGCACTGGTTTTTATTTTTGAAACGAATTTTAGCTACTTTTTTAGGTATAGGGGTGCTCACTAGTTTGTATGTTTGGTTTGTGCAACCAGCAGCACTGTTTTATGTGCCTTTAAATAATCCGGCATTTTTTGTGCTTATATTAGGAGTCTACAGTGTGTTTTCTGTGTGGCCACAAGAAGTTATTTACAGAACTTTTTTCTTTGAACGGTACGCTGTACTTTTTCAAAATAAAAGGGTGTTGGTTTTTGTTAATGCTATCGTGTTTTCTTTAGCACATTTATTTTTAAAAAATACCTTAGTGCTTATTCTTACCTTTTTTGGCGGGCTTATTTTTGGAATGACTTACCTTAGGTTTAAAAGCACAACAATGGTCACTATAGAGCATGCTATCTATGGTAATTGGCTTTTTACTGTTGGTATGGGGCAGATGTTGGCTTTCCCGGGTATGGATGTTTAATTATAGCGGCTACGAAACTTCAATGCGGATAAACTTTTAAACTTCTGAACAGAAGTGTACCTTTGTACACGCACTTCGGAAATATAAGTATCGGAGCAAAATGTTAATTAAAAACGAATAGTATGTCAAAGTATGATGTTGCAATAATAGGTTCTGGCCCCGGTGGATATGTAGCGGCAATTCGGTGCGCACAATTAGGTATGAAAACCGCAATTATCGAAAAATACAATACCCTTGGTGGAACCTGTTTAAATGTGGGTTGTATTCCTAGTAAAGCGTTACTAGATTCCTCTCATCATTATGAAGATGCGATCAAGCATTTTGAAGGACATGGTATTGAAATTCCTGGAGAAGTTAAAATTAACTTCAAGAAGATGATTGAAAGAAAAGCTTCTGTGGTAGATCAAACTACCAAAGGAATTGATTTTTTAATGAATAAAAATAAGATTGATGTTTTTACAGGAGTGGGTTCTTTTAAGGATGCCACACATATTGAAATAACTGGCGAAAACACACAAACTATAGAAGCAGCAAATACTATAATTGCTACAGGAAGTAAGCCAGCTACCTTGCCTTTTATCACTTTAGATAAGGAACGTGTTATTACCTCTACAGAGGCATTGAGTCTAACAGAGATTCCAAAGCACATGGTTGTTATTGGGGGAGGTGTTATTGGTTTAGAATTAGGTCAGGTCTATAAAAGACTTGGTGCAGAAGTATCTGTAATTGAATTTATGGATAGAAT
>JBLHII010000045.1:0-12179 GCA_047616265.1 Minisyncoccia bacterium | reverse complement strand
TCTCCACCAGGTGATTACTACCAAAAACATGAACGATCGCAAACTTAAAATGTTAGCCTTAAGTGATGGTTTTATAACTCTTCCAGGTGGTTTTGGTACTTTAGAGGAGCTTTTTGAAATTGCTACAGGATTGCAATTAGGACAACATAAAAAACCGATTGGTTTGTTAAATATAAATGGGTTTTATGATGAGTTACTCGCGTCACTTCAAAAAATGGTGTTGCTCGGTTTTGTGAAACAACAGAATCTAGATTTAGTTCTGGTAGACAATTCTATAGACGGCTTACTAAAAAAAATGGATGCTTTTGAGGCTCCAGATAAAACAGTTTGGTAGTTTTTAAATGCTCTGTTCAGGTTTTAACACTGTTTTCAAGAATGTGTTTTATTCGTTTCGCTAGCAATAGTTTTATAGTAATAAAACGATTTTTTTAAAAATAAAGGGCTTCAAAAAGAGGCCTTTATTTTGTTTAAATTCTATTACTTTTAGAAGATCAATATTATCTTTGCAACATGATTCCTAAAGAACAAATTATTGAATTACGAAATCAACTACGTGAGCATAATCACAGCTATTATGTATTAGATTGCCCTACCATTAGTGATTATGACTTTGATGTGAAACTCAAAGAACTGCAAGTTCTTGAAGCAGAGTACCCAGCATTTTATGATGCTAGCTCTCCAACATTACGAGTTGGAGGTGAAGTAACGAAGAACTTTGAAACAGTACAGCACACGTTTAGAATGCATTCTTTGGATAATAGTTATTCTAAAGAAGACCTCGAGAACTGGGAAACACGAATTAAAAAGCAAATAGATGGTCCTGTTGCTTATGCTTGTGAGTTGAAGTATGATGGGGCCTCCATAAGTCTTACCTATGAGAATGGAAGTTTAGTAAGGGCGGTTACTCGTGGAGATGGATATCAAGGTGATAATGTAACTGCGAATATTAAAACAATAAAGTCTGTACCCCTAAAATTACAAGGAGATTATCCTTCTCGTTTTGAGATAAGAGGTGAAATAGTCTTACCCTTTGATGGGTTTGTCAAAATGAATAAAGAACGTGAAGCAGCGGGGGAAGAACCCTATAGAAACCCCCGAAACACTGCGTCTGGTAGTTTGAAGTTACAAGACAGTGCGCAGGTTGCCAAAAGACCATTAGAGTGTTTGTTATATAGCTTAGTAGGGGAAAAAATACCGGTTAGCACCCAGATGGAAGGCCTAGAAAAAGCTGCTATCTGGGGCTTTAAGGTTCCACCTATTGCAAAACTTGTAAGTAGTATTGATGCCGTATTAGCTTTTGTAAATTATTGGGATGTACATCGTCATGATTTACCTTATGAAACAGATGGTGTTGTTATAAAAGTTAATAACCTACAGCAACAAGAAGAGTTGGGGTTTACTGCTAAGGCACCGCGGTGGGCTATAGCGTATAAGTTTAAAGCCGAGCAGGTTTCAACAATTCTTGAGGCAATTACATACCAAGTAGGGCGTACTGGTGCAATCACTCCTGTTGCAAATTTACAGCCTGTTGAACTTGCAGGAACTACCGTAAAACGCGCTTCGCTTCATAATGCAGATCAAATCGCATTGTTGGATATTAGAGAGGGAGATACTGTCTATGTTGAAAAAGGTGGGGAAATTATTCCTAAAATTATTGGGGTAGATTTAGCCTTAAGAGCCGTAGATTCTTCACCCACAAAATACACAGAACATTGCCCAGAGTGTAAAACACAGCTAACAAGAACAGACGGTGATGCAAAACATTATTGCCCTAATGAAGAAGGATGTCCACCACAAATTATTGGCAGAATACAACATTACATTTCTCGTAAGGCAATGGATATTGAAGGTTTGGGAGGAGAAACAGTAGCCTTGTTGGTACATGCTGGTTTGATAGAAACCTACGTAGATTTATATGGACTAAGCGTTGAAGATGTTTTGCCCTTAGAGCGGATGGCACAAAAAAGCGCAGAGAATTTGGTAGCAGGAGTGGCGGCCTCTAAAAAAGTCTCTTTTGAACGTGTGTTGTTTGCCCTTGGAATTCGGTATGTAGGAGAAACGGTGGCTAAAAAGTTAGCAAAACATTTTAAATCTATAGACAATTTAATAGCAGCAAGCTTTGAAGAGCTTATTGCAGTAGACGAAATTGGTGATCGAATTGCACAAAGTGTGATTGCTTTTTTTGCTTTGGAAACTTCTCAGGATTTATTTTCTGTAGCGACCTCTAACGGTGCTCAGCATCGTGAAATGATACTAAAACTAAAAACCTATAATGTGCAACTAGCTGTTTCTGCCGAAACATTAGCGGGTCAAACAGCTATTTTAAGTGGAAATACTTTTGTGGTTTCTGGTGTTTTTACCAAAGTTTCAAGAACAGAGCTTAAAAAACACATTGAAGACAATGGTGGTAAAGTATCTAGTAGTATTTCTAGTAAAACAAGTTATCTAGTGGCTGGTGACAACATGGGGCCAAGTAAGCGAAGTAAGGCAGAAGATTTAGGGGTTCCAATTATTAGTGAAGATGAATTTTTAGAAATGATTTAATATTTCAAAAAAAATGGTTTATAAACGTGTATTTTTGGATACTATTTGAGGGGATATGTTTAAAAAAATAAAGCAGCGGTATTATCAGAAAGCAATAACAATTGCTTTGGCAAAAAGAGACATTTCTCAATTAAATGCTAAGATGCACACGCTCGTTTTTTTGTATGATGGTGATCAGGGTAATGAGGTTTCGGCGTATCATAAAATTGCAACGTCACTTTGTGTTTCAGAATCAAAGACCCAGTTTTTTTCTTTTGTAACATTTCAGAAAAACACGCCGTCTTTATTACAAGATCAGTTTTCTCAAAAGGATATTTCATTTAAAGGGGTTTTTACTGGAGCTTCTGTAAAAGAATTTGTTGCTGCTTCCATAGATGTACTCATTTTTATGTTAGATAAAAAACATTTGCATTTGGATGCTCTTGTAACCCAAAGTAATGCAAAATTTAAAGTAGGATTTAAAGGTGCAGACCCGCGTTATTTTGATCTTATTTTATCTGTAGACCCAAACGATACAGCTTCGGTAATTACCGAACTCACAAAATATTTTAAAATACTAGGAAAAATAGAAGCATGAAAGAGCTCATAGGTACAGGTGTCGCGTTAATTACTCCTTTTACAAAAAAAGGTGCAGTAGATACTGTTGCCTTAACTCGTGTCGTTCATTTTCAAATAGAAAATGGTGTAAATTACTTAGTAGTATTGGGCACTACTGGAGAAAGCGCTGTGCTTTCTGAGGATGAAAAACAATTGGTAATTGATACTGTTGTTGCTGCCAATGCAGGTGCATTGCCTTTGGTATTGGGTATTGGAGGAAACAATACAAAAGCAATAATGGATGAGTTTATGTCAAGAGATATTACTGTATTTACCGCAATTCTATCGGTATCGCCTATGTATAATAAGCCTTCTCAAGAAGGAATTTATCAGCATTTTGCTGCCATTGCATCTGTGAGTCCCAAACCTATAATTTTATATAATGTTCCAGGAAGAACTGCTAGTAATATGGAACCAGAAACAGTCGCTAGATTGGCGCACGATTTTGACAATATTGTTGCTATTAAAGAAGCTAAAGGCGATATAGTACAAGCTATGGAAATGATATCTAAAACCCCTGAGGATTTCTTGGTGATAAGTGGTGATGACATGATTGCTTTGCCAATGACCCTTGCAGGAGGTTCTGGTGTTATATCTGTAATTGCAGAAGGGTTTCCAAAAGCTTTTTCTATGATGATACAATTTGCTTTAGCGCGTAAGGTTGATCAAGCGTATGAAATTCATTACAAAATAGCTCCAGCCATAGAGTATGTTTTTGCAGAAGGCAATCCAGCAGGAATAAAAGCTGTATTTGCAGCACTTGGTTTATGTGAGTCAACGTTAAGGCTACCCCTTGTTGAGGTTAGCGATGGTTTGAACGCCGAAATAAAATCATTTGTAAAGGCCTTTTAAGTAGGTTTGTCTTTGATGTGGTTTTTGTCTGAAGTTTTAATAGGCAAAAGTAATGGCAAGACAATATATAGCAACGATAATAAGTTTTTGTAATCACGTATAATTCACTACTTTTGCCCGATGTTTTTTAAAACTATGAAATACCTTTTTTTCTTATTTATTTCTTGCACGTTGTTATGTACTTCTTGCTCCCCTTACCAAGTTGTGTTAAAGGGAACCGATAGTGTTGCCAAATACCAAATGGCAGATTCTTTATACCATGTAGCAATGGCTACCGGTAAAAAAGGGAAGTTTAGAAGTTCTTTAAAACTTATGGAGCAAATAGTTCCTTTGTTCAGAGGGAAGCCACAGGCAGAAAAGCTTTCGTATATTTATGCGAATACCTTTTTTAATTTAGGAGACTTTTTTGTTTCTGGATATCAATTTGAGCGTTTTGAGAGTACCTATCCAAAAAGTGATAGCGTTGAGGTAGCTGCCTATAAGTCCGCAAAAAGTTATTATGAATTATCTCCAAACTATTCTTTAGATCAAAAAGATACTGAAAAAGGAATGGAGAAATTACAAGCATTTGTAAATAAATATCCAAACTCAACTTTTAGAATAGAAGCAAATGACCTAGTTTCTGAGTTGCGAGAAAAGGTAGAAAGAAAAGACATTGAAAAGGCGCATCAATATTTTAAAATTGGTCAACAAATAGGAAGTTTTAAGCCTGCAGTAGATGCCTATGAAAATTTCATAAGCGATCATCCAGGTTCCGTATTCAGAGAAGTTGCTTTTTACGGCAGAGTAGAAGCTTCTTACAACAGAGCAATTACAAGTATTCCAGCGGTCCAGAAAGAACGTCTTATTATATCAAAAGATTACTATAGTAAATATTTAAAATATTACAAAGCTGGCGACAAAAAAGAAGATGCAGATGCACTTATTGCAGCGATAGATAAAAGATTAGAAAAGTACCAAGTAACAACAGAAAACTAAGATTATGGCAGATATTAAAAATAGCAAAGCACCGTTAAGTACTACTACTATTGATAAAAATCAAGTAGATGCTCCAACAAACAATATTTACGAAGCAATCTCTATTATTTCTAAGAGAGCAAATCAAATTAATGGAGACATTAAAAAAGAATTGTTAGAAAAATTAGATGAGTTTGCAACGTACAATGATAGTTTAGAAGAAATTTTTGAAAACAAAGAGCAGATCGAGGTTTCAAAGTTTTATGAAAAACTACCAAAGCCACATTCATTGGCAGTACAAGAATGGCTAGAAGATAAAATCTATCACCGCAATACTGCAGATGAGGAATTAGATCAGTAGCATACACATGACAGTACTAAGCGGAAAAAAGATTTTACTCGGCGTCACTGCTGGTATTGCTGCTTATAAGGCTGCTTTTTTGGTGCGTTTACTTGTAAAAGAAGGGGCTGACGTAAAAGTTGTAATGACTCCAAAAGCAAAAGAATTTGTAACCCCTTTGACGCTTTCTACGCTCTCTAAAAATGAAGTATTTTCTTCTTTCACTAATGAAGATAATGATAATGCCCAATGGAATAACCACGTAGCGTTAGCCCTTTGGGCAGATTTATTTATTGTTGCTCCAGCCACTGCTAATACCCTTTCAAAAATGGCACACGGTACTAGCGATAATCTTTTGTTAGCCACATACCTTTCTGCAAAGTGTCCTGTATATGTTGCTCCTGCTATGGATTTGGACATGTACAAACACCAAAGCACTCAAGAAACTTTTGTAGCGCTTGAACGCTTCGGTACTATCATTATTCCTTCAGAAACAGGAGCGCTTGCTAGTGGTTTAATAGGGCAAGGTAGAATGGCAGAACCAGAAACAATTGTAGCTTTTATTTCTTCTGAAATCTCCAAAACACTTCCCTTGCGAGGTAAAAAAATACTAATTACAGCGGGACCTACCCATGAGGTAATTGACCCTGTTCGATTTATAGGAAACCATTCTTCCGGAAAAATGGGAATTGCTATCGCAGAAACGGCGAGCCTTTTGGGAGCTAACGTAGTGTTAGTTCTAGGGCCTTCTAGTATTCCTGTTTCAGAAAAAAATATTCATATTGTTCGGGTAACAACTGCGCAAGAAATGTATGATGCAGTTCACCAATACTATGATGCAACTCATATTGCAATATGCAGTGCCGCGGTAGCAGATTTTAAACCTACAACCGTATCTGACGAAAAAATAAAAAAGAAATCAGGGCAAGGCATGTCTTTAGCACTTGAACCAACAAAAGATATACTTGCTAGCTTAGGACTTTTAAAGAAGGATCAATTTTTGGTTGGTTTTGCATTGGAAACACAAAACGAATTAGAGAATTCAAAAAAGAAACTTGAAAAAAAGAATTTAGACTTAATTGTGTTAAATTCGCTAAGAGATAAGGGAGCTGGATTTAAGGGCGATACAAATAAAGTCACCTTCATAGAGAAAGACAATAAAGTAACTCCTTTTGATGTTAAATCTAAGCACGAAGTTGCAAGAGATATTTTAGAACATATTATCACAAAAATAAATGCGTAATTTTCTACTTTTTATAAGCTTGGCTTTTTTCACTGCAACTGTTTTTGGACAAGAACTCAATGCAAATGTGTATGTTGATGCAGAGCAAACAGGACAGCAAAACAACCAGATTTTTAAAACACTTGAACAACAACTTACTGAGTTTTTAAACACCCGTAGTTGGACAGATGACAGTTATCTTAACCAAGAAAGAATAGAGTGTAATTTTACACTCATTATTTCTAGTTTTGATGGAACTTCGTTTGGTGGATCTTTACAAGTACAGTCATCTAGACCTGCATTTAACTCTTCTTACAGTTCACCCTTGTACAACTATAACGATAGGCAAGTAGCTTTTGAGTATAAGGAGTTTGAACCTTTGGTATTTAATATAAACCAAATAGAGTCTAATCTTGTGGCTCTTGTATCCTATCATGCGTATACTATTATTGGCTTGGATGCTGGTTCCTTTGAACAAAACGGTGGTGATACTTATTTTGAAATTGCAAAACAAATTGTAAATACTGCGTCATCTAGTAGCTATGCTGGATGGAAATCCACAGATGGCACACAGTCTAGATATCGTTTTAATGACGCGATGGTCTCTAATGTATATAGAGAGTTCCAAACTGCAATGTATGATTACCATCGTGGTGGCTTAGACATCATGGAAAGTGACCCAAAGCAATCAAAACAAAATATAATTGAAGCTATTAAAGTACTGAAAAGTATTAACGACCGTAGGCCTAATTCTTTTGTGTTACGCACATTTTTTGACGCCAAAGTAGATGAGATTAAATCTATTTTTAGCAGTGGGCCGCAAGTAAATACGGTCGTATTAAAGGAAGCTCTCAACAGAATGGCTCCTACACGAAGGTCTGCTTGGGGAGAGATTAACTAATTTTTTTTAGTTCTCAATAATACTAGTAATTTGCAGGTATGATATCAAGCCTTTCCATAAAAAATTATGCTTTAATTGACGATATTCAAGTACCCTTAACTAAGGGCTTGACTATTATTACAGGAGAGACAGGTGCTGGAAAATCTATCCTTTTAGGAGCCTTATCTTTACTGCTGGGTAAAAGAGCAGACCTAAGTAGCGTGAAAGATGCTACTAAAAAGTGTATTATAGAAGGAGACTTTTCCTTAAAAGGGTATCAATTACAAACACTTTTTAAAGAAAATGATCTTGACTATGACGTGCATACCATCATTAGAAGGGAGATTTTACCTAACGGAAAATCTCGAGCTTTCGTAAATGATTCTCCTGTGGGCTTATCTCAACTACAAGCCTTGGGAGCTTATTTGGTTGATATTCATAGCCAACATGAAACCAATAGTTTTGCTTCAGAAGGATACCAACTAGAGGTGATAGACGCCCTAGCGGGCAATGCACCTATATTGCAGGGCTATCAAAATGCCTTGGATCAATTTTCTAGTATTTCAGCAGCATTAAAAAAACAATTAGCACAGAAAGAGGCTGCAATCAAAGAGCTTGACTACCATACTTTTTTACAGCAAGAACTTTCAGAGGCTTCCTTAGGTAATGTTGATCAAGAAGCTTTAGAAACAAGTTTTGAGACGTTGAATAATACAGAAGAAATACAGGCATCTTTTGCTAGTATTGATCACTTGTTCTCCCAAGAGCATATGGGTGCTTTAGACGCTATTAAGGAAGCAAGAAGCGTATTGAGTTCCATTTCACAATACGCTCCCTCTTACCAAGAACTTTATGAGCGTTTGCACAGTGTAACTTTGGAGCTAGAGGACATTCAATCCAGTCTTGAAAGTGCTTCAGAAGCCTTGGAAGCAAACCCTTCAGAGCTATTTAGAATTAATGAAATTTTGCAAACAGTATACAAATTACAGCACAAACACAGTGTTGCCTCTGTTGCAGAACTTATTGCGCTTGAATCTAATTTAAGTGCTAAGATACACAGCACATTGCAGTTGGATAGTGCCATTGAAGCTTTAGAGGATGAGAAACAAAAGGTAACGACTACTCTTGTAAAGTTTGCCAAAGACCTCCATGATAATAGGGTAATGGCAGTGCCGATTTTGAAACAAAAACTTGAAGAAAACGTATCATTACTTGGTTTGCCAAACGCACAATTTAAAGTTGAATTTAAAAATTCAGACACCTTTAAAAATTCAGGAACAGATATAATTGTTGTGTATTTCACTGCCAATAAAGGCGGAAATTTTGGGGTACTCAAAAAGGTGGCCTCTGGAGGTGAAATGAGTAGAATTATGTTGTCTGTGAAAGCTCTTTTATCTCAATACAAAAAGTTGCCAACTATTATTTTTGATGAAATTGACACAGGTGTTTCTGGAGAAATTGCATTAAAAATGGCTTATATTATGGGGAAAATGAGTGCGCAAATGCAAATACTTAGTATTACGCACTTGCCTCAAATTGCAGCCAAAGGAGAACAACATATTAAAGTATATAAGGAGGATCGCGATAACGCTACCGTAACACTTTTAAAGCAACTCACGGAAGAAGAACGTATTGTAGAAATAGCACACATGATAGGAGGCAATAGCATTACTGACACGACTCTGGCAAACGCAAAAGAATTACTTAATTAAAAAAGGATACTGTATATTTACAGCATCAATAAAAGCAAATAAAACAACCATTAAAAGTATTAAAGATGTCTTATAACTTATTAAAAGGAAAACGAGGAATTATTTTTGGAGCTCTTGATGAAAATTCAATTGCTTGGAAAACAGCAGAAAGAGTTCATGAAGAGGGTGGAACCTTTGTTTTAACAAATGCACCTATAGCAATGCGTATGGGGCAAATTAAGACACTAGCAGAAAAAACAGGTTCTGAAATAATTCCAGCAGATGCAACATCTATGGAAGATCTTGAAAACCTTGTTACCAAGTCTATGGAAATCTTAGGAGGTAAAATAGACTTTGTACTTCATTCAATTGGAATGTCTGTAAATGTTCGTAAAGGAAAACCTTACACCAGCCAAAACTATGATTGGACACATAAGGGGTGGGATGTATCGGCAGTATCTTTTCATAAAACGATGAGTGTATTATACAATCACAATGCCATGAATGAATGGGGTAGTATTGTAGCACTTACCTATATGGCTGCGCAACGTGTGTTTCCAGACTATAACGATATGGCAGATAACAAAGCGTATCTGGAATCTATAGCACGTAGTTTTGGTTATTTCTTCGGAAGAGATCAAAAAGTACGTGTCAATACTATTTCTCAATCTCCAACGCCAACTACGGCTGGACAAGGAGTGAAAGGATTTGATGGGTTTATTGCCTATGCAGAAAAAATGAGTCCTTTAGGTAATGCTACAGCAGAAGATTGTGCAAATTATACCATAGCTATGTTTAGTGATTTAACCAAACGCGTAACACTGCAAAACCTATATAATGATGGTGGATTCTCCAATATGGGTGTAAGTGACCAGGTCATGGATACTTTTACCAAAGAGTAGTCCATTCTATACTATTTCTTAAACCACCCTGACGAAAGTTGAGGTGGTTTTTTTGATTAACTTTACAAAATGATCATTCAGTTTTCGTTTATCATTCCAGTTTATAATAGACCTCAAGAGATTAAAGAGCTACTAGAGAGTTTTAAACAGGTGCGTACTTCTGAAACTTTTGAAATTGTTATTATTGAAGATGGCTCAACCCTTTCCTCTTCTGAAATTGTAACAAGCTTTAAGGATGATTTAACTATTGCTTATTATCAAAAAACCAATACGGGTCCTGGAGATTCAAGAAACTTTGGGATGCGCCTTGCCAAAGGTAATTACTTTATCATCCTGGACAGTGATGTGCTAATGCCTCCTGATTATCTTGAAACCGTAACTAAGTTTCTAGCGACTCGCTTTGTGGATTGTTTTGGGGGTTCAGATACGGCTCATGATAGTTTTACACCTTTGCAAAAAGCTATTAATTATACGATGACTTCTTTTTTAACAACAGGTGGTATCCGCGGGAACACCAGACGGGTGCAACAGTTTGAACCCAGAAGTTTTAATATGGGCATCTCTAAAGAAGCCTTTGAGGCCACTCAAGGATTTGCAAAGATTCATCCAGGAGAAGATCCTGATATTTCACAACGTATTATAAAAGCAGGTTTTGAAACTGCCTTTATACCTGGTGCAGCTGTATTTCATAAACGCAGAGTATCTTGGGGAAGTTTTGCGGTACAGGTTTATAAATTTGGTATGGTACGTCCAATACTAAATAAATGGCATCCAGATGCGGCTAAAATAACATTTTGGTTTCCAACATTATTTATGTTCTTTACACTCGGATCTCTATTGCTAGGGTTTTTTTATTCTTGGCTGTGCTTGTATCCCTTAGCTACTTATCTTGGTGTCATTCTTATTGATGCAACACATAAGACCAAGAGCCTGTTCATAGGTTGTATAGCTGTTAGCACGATATTTATTCAATTTTTTGGTTATGGGTATGGCTTTTTAAAAGCAACTGTGTATGTGCATTGGCTTCAAAAAGATCCTCAAAAACAGTTTCCAAGATTATTTTTTAAGTAATTTACCGCAAGCTTACATATTATGGCAACACTCTTTAAAAACCCTTTTAAAAATTCAAAGCTTAAAGCCTTTATAGTCTTTCTGTTTTTAGCATCCGTTTTTTGGATGTTAACCAAGTTCTCAAAGCAAGATGTTGCTTCGGTAGTTGCAACAATTACCTATGTTCGTATTCCAGAAGGTACCATGCTTACTGAAAATAACCCACAGGAGTTTTCTTTTAATTTAGCAGCCACACGATTTGAGTTTTTAGGCTATGTTTTTAAAAAACCAAACATTACTATTGATGTAAGCTCCTTTTTTAATGCGAATAAAAACCAAGCTAGAGTGGACGGTGCAGCATTAGAAAAGCTCCTACTTAAACAAGTGGTTAATGACGGTCGTATTACCCAATTGTCGTTGCCAGAGCTCATCATTGAATTAGAACAACTTAATTTTAAAAAGGTGCGTGTACAACCTGACGTGTCTATTGGCTATGAAATTGGGTTTGACGCCCTGGGAGCTTTAAAAATAGAACCAGACTCGGTTGTGATTAGAGGGTCTAAAAAAGTACTAGATACTATAAACGTTGTTAAAACAACTTGGGTAGTGCTGAAAGATATATCAGAATCAATTACTGAAAATATTCTAGTACAACCCTGGAAAGAATCTGCACTTACGATTACACCAAAGACCGTTACCTTTTCTCAAGGTGTCTCAGAATATTCTCAAAAAATCATTATGGTCCCCGTATCTATTATTAATCAACCTTTACAAGGCAGTTTTAGATTGCTTCCAGCATCTGTAAGAGTAGCCTTTAATGTGCCAGTAAATCGGTTTAATGATGTAACAGTGCATGACTTTAAAATTGTTTGCGATTACATTTCTCGTGATATAGAGGATAATTTTATGATTCCCATCATTAAAGAAAAGCCTACTGATATCACAGGTGTAGAAATGGAAACAAAAAAAATTGATTTATTGATTTTTAAATGAAAATAGTAGGACTAACAGGCGGTATGGGTAGTGGGAAATCTACCATAGCAAAGCTTTTTCAAGCCTTGGGAATTCCCGTATACATTGCCGATGTCGAAGCAAAAAAGATCTTAGCTACCTCTGTAGTTGTAAAAAGAAAAGTAATTGATTT
>JBLHII010000044.1:0-12440 GCA_047616265.1 Minisyncoccia bacterium | reverse complement strand
AGATTTATGAGCAACCGTCTGTAATAAAAGATACCTATCGAGGGAGATTACTTGCAGATCAGGGTATTATTAAACTAGGAGGTCTAGAGGAATACATCCCTAAATTTGTAAACGCGGATAGAATTATTATTATAGCATGTGGAACTTCTTGGCATGCAGGTTTGGTAGCAGAGTACACCTTTGAAGATTGGGCGCGTATTCCTGTTGAGGTAGAATATGCTAGCGAATTTAGATATCGAAATCCAGTTATCACAGAAAAGGATGTCGTAATTGCTATTTCTCAGAGTGGAGAAACAGCAGATACTCTTGCCGCTATAAAACTAGCCAAGCAAAAAGGAGCTTTTGTTTACGGTATCTGTAATGTTGTTGGGTCTACTATCTCTAGAGAAACACATAGTGGAACCTACACACATGCTGGTCCAGAAATTGGAGTAGCTTCAACAAAAGCATTTACAACACAAATTACAGTACTTACCATGATTGCCTTAAAGCTTGCACAGGTAAAAGGCACCATTTCTAAGTCAGACTATATGATGCATTTACATGAGTTGACGATGATACCAACACATGTAGCAACAGCGCTAAAGAGCAACGATAAAATTAAAGAAATAGCTAAGGTGTTTAAGGATGCAACAAACTTTTTATATTTAGGAAGAGGGTATAATTTTCCAGTGGCACTTGAGGGCGCTTTAAAGTTAAAAGAGATTTCGTATATACACGCAGAGGGGTATCCTGCCGCAGAGATGAAGCATGGACCTATTGCTTTAATAGACGAGCAAATGCCAGTTGTAGTGATTGCTATTAACAGTAATCATTACGGTAAAGTGGTTAGTAATATTGAAGAGATTAAAGCGAGAAAAGGGAAAATTATTGCTGTAGTCACAGAGGGGGATACTGTTGTAAGAGAGTTGGCAGATTATGTAATGGAAGTTCCAAAAACTCCAGAAACATTAACACCTTTAGTAACAACCATTCCTTTACAATTGTTGTCTTATCACATTGCTGTAATGCTCGATAGAAATGTTGATCAACCAAGAAACTTGGCAAAGAGTGTTACGGTAGAGTAGCATAAATGTAACATCATTAGGAGGGTCATTTTTTAGAGAAACTACTATTAAATTCGGGAACCATGATCTTTTTAGTTTAAGGTTGTTGTAGCCTATATGTTTGACATGTTAAACTTTTAAACCTTATGAAATATCTACATATAGCTCTGTTCCTTTTGCCGCTTTCAGCCTACTCACAAAAGGTGTTTTCGACGGAGTATTCAAATCAATCTGATCTAAAAGTGTATGTAGTTGAATATGAAAATCAATGTGATTTAAAGGTGTTCAAGGTAGGTTATGCTAACCAAGCAGATGGTAATAAGGGATTATGGTATTTTGTCGATTATCAAAATCAATCGGATAAAAAGATCTTTTTTGTTGAATACGCCAATCAAAGTGATTTAAAAGTATTCTTTGTGAAGTATCAAAATCAATCAGGTTGGAGGGATAAATCCAAACAGCATTTAATGTATTAGCTAGCTTCATAAACGGGTGCATTCTTAATTTTAGTAAGCGGGTGTTTTTTCTTTATTAGTTTAGTTCGAGTAAACCAGAATATAATTTTTTAAAAAGGGTAGCAAGCAATTGTTTCCCTTTTATTTTTCGGTATTTTTAAACAGTGAAAATCATCAACCTTATTTCTGGACCTAGAAATTTGTCTACGGCACTTATGTATAGTTTTGCACAAAACCCTAATACAAGAGTACTAGACGAACCCTTTTACGCACACTACCTAAGAAGGGCAGATGTAAAAGTAGCACATCCAGGGAGTGCAGAAATTTTAGAGGCGCTCCCAAACACAAAACAAGAGGTGTTGGCATTGATAGCGGGTGTTTCAAAAACAAACAAATATGTTTTTATTAAAGGCATGGCACATCACTATCTCACAAAAAAGCCCGACTACATTTTGTCTTGGAGCAACATGATTCTTATTCGGCATCCTGAAAAACTCTTGGCGTCATTTGCTAAAGTGATTGAAAATCCAACGATCGATGATATTGGAATAAAAAAAGCTGCAGAAATTTTTACCTATTTAAAAGCCCGTGGCAAAACGCCAATTGTTATTGATAGTGACGAGTTATTAAAAAATCCCACAGCGTATCTGGAGAAGATATGCAAGTTGCTCCACATTCCATTTTCAAATGCTATGATGTCTTGGCAAAAAGGAGGCATTGAAGAAGACGGTGTTTGGGCTCAGTATTGGTATGCCAATGTACATCAGTCAACAGGGTTTGCTGTTCAAAAAACAAGCAGCCAAATCATGCCAGAACGTTTAAGTGCCGTTTTAGATGAGGCGATTGTTTATTACAATATTTTACGAAATCACATCTTAAAAAATAATTAAATGTTACAAAAAGCAAATCCAAAAAACGATAACATACAGGTGTACATCAAAGATAGATTGTATCCTCGTCATGAGGCAAAAATATCTGTCTTTGATAGCACGGTGCAAGGCGGTGATGCGGTATGGGAGGGGTTACGTGTTTATCCAGAGGGCATTGTGTGTCTTGACAAGCATTTAACCCGCCTTCATGAAAGTGCAAAAACATTAGCATTTACAGACATACCAAGTAAGGCGGAAATTAAAAAAGCCATCAAGCAAACACTCGAAGCCAATGGTATGAATGATGATATTCATATACGCCTAACCCTTTCTCGGGGAGAAAAAATCACAAGCGGAATGGACCCTAGATTAAACCAAAGTGGATCATGCTTAATTGTCTTAGCAGAGTGGAAACCCTTGGTCTACGATAATGCTAACGGAATTACGGTGCTAAGTACAAGCCAACGTAGAAATGCACCACAGTTTCTAGACAGCAAGATACACCATACCAATTTACTTAATAATATTATTGCAAAGATCCAAGCCAATGTAGCTGGAAAGGATGCGGGTTTAATGTTGGATGACCGTGGCTTTGTAGCAGAATTAAACGGGAGTAATATTTTTATGGTGAAAGAGGGAAAGGTGTTCACACCCTTCGCGCATGCCTGTCTTCCGGGAATTACAAGAAACACAGTGATGGAACTTTGCAAGGCGCACGATATTATTTTGATAGAAGCAGATTTATCACTGAGCGAATTCATTAATGCAGAAGGTGTTTTTGCAACGGGTACGATGGGTGAGTTAACCCCTATTATAGAGATTGACGGCAGGAATATTTCTAGAGAAAGTGTGCTAATGCATCGCATCTTAAAACTTTTTAAGAATAATATTCGTGGTTTTTGCGAGTCCCTTTCATAATCAAGGAGTATTTTTCCTCGGAAATATAAACGGGGTGTGTTTTTTGTTTTATAAAATCAAGACACACAGTTCTTGCTAAAATACTATGCTATTTAAGATAGAGAAGCTTGGTGTGAATATATAAGGTGCAATTTTCTAGGTGCTATTCTTTTAGCATAAAAAATAAATCAAAAAAGAATATTTCAAGCTTTTAATATTTCAACAGAAAAAACTATCTTTGCAGCGTTAAAAAAGAGGGTGCATTAGGCATTCATAGATAAAAACAGAAATCCAAAATAATGTCACAAGTTACAGGAAAAGTTGCACAGATTATTGGACCTGTTGTAGATGTAGAGTTTACAAGCGGTTCAGAACTTCCAAAGATTTATGATAGTCTTGAAGTAAATAATAACGGAAACAAGTTAATTCTTGAAGTACAATCTCACATGGGAGAAAACACTGTACGCACCATTTCTATGGATAGTACAGATGGCTTGAGCCGTGGCGTAGATGCTGTAGCAACAGGATCGCCTATACAGATGCCAATTGGGGCTGATATATACGGTCGTTTATTTAACGTAATTGGAGATCCTATTGATGGTATGGCTGCACTTCCTAAAGAAGGAAAAGACGGTTTGCCAATTCACAGAGATGCCCCTTTATTTGAAGAGCTTTCAACTTCTTCAGAAGTGCTTTTTACAGGTATTAAAGTAATTGATTTAATTGAGCCTTACGCAAAAGGAGGTAAAATTGGTCTTTTTGGTGGTGCCGGCGTAGGTAAAACAGTATTGATTCAAGAGTTGATTAATAATATTGCAAAAGGACATGGTGGTCTTTCTGTATTCGCAGGAGTAGGAGAGAGAACACGTGAAGGGAATGATCTTTTGAGAGAAATGTTAGAGTCTGGTATTATTAAATACGGAGACGATTTCATGCATTCTATGGAAGAAGGCGGTTGGGATTTATCTAAAGTAGATAAAATGGCCATGAGAGAGTCTAAAGCAACTTTTGTTTTTGGACAAATGAATGAGCCACCTGGAGCACGTGCGCGTGTTGCATTATCTGGATTAACCATAGCAGAGTATTTTAGAGATGGAGCTGGAGATGGTCAAGGAAAAGATGTACTTTTCTTTGTAGATAACATTTTCCGTTTTACTCAAGCAGGTTCTGAGGTATCGGCTCTTTTAGGTCGTATGCCATCTGCGGTAGGATACCAACCAACATTAGCTACAGAGATGGGAGCAATGCAAGAACGTATTACATCTACTAAAAAAGGGTCTATTACATCTGTACAAGCAGTTTACGTGCCTGCAGATGATTTAACAGATCCAGCACCAGCAACAACGTTTGCTCACTTAGACGCAACAACAGTGTTATCTCGTAAAATTGCTGAGCTAGGAATTTACCCAGCGGTAGATCCACTAGATTCTACATCTAGAATCTTAACAGCAGCTATTTTAGGTGATGAGCACTATGATTGTGCGCAACGTGTTAAAATGTTATTGCAACGGTATAAAGAACTACAAGATATTATTGCTATTCTTGGAATGGAAGAATTATCTGAAGAAGATAAGCTTGCGGTAAACCGTGCACGTCGTGTACAACGGTTCTTATCTCAACCGTTCCACGTAGCAGAACAGTTTACTGGGCTTAAAGGTGTTTTAGTAGATATTAAAGAAACAATCAAAGGGTTTACAATGATTATGGATGGTGAGTTAGACCACCTTCCAGAAGCAGCTTTTAACTTGAAAGGTTCTATTGAAGAAGCAATTGAGGCAGGAGAAAAAATGTTAACTGAAGTATAAAATTAGGATACAGTTTACAGGGGCAGTATTTAATGCTGCCCACTGTTGCTGATGCCTTAAAGTTGAATTCTATGTATTTAGAAATAGTAAGTCCAGAAGCTTCTTTAGTAAGTGGGGAAATAGAAAGCATCACGCTTCCAGGAATGGATGGCGAGTTTCAGATGATGAACAATCACGCTGCTATTGTATCTTTATTATGCGAAGGGAAAGTATCTTTTTCGGGAACTCCTATTATTGCAAAAGGCTTTGAAAATAAATTCAAGCAAGAAGCTGGAAAATGGGTGTTAGAAATTACCGGTGGTACTGTTGAAATGAGAAACAATAATGTAATTGTACTGGCAGACTAAGCCAGGCTCTTTTAAAAAACCCGCTATCAAATAGTTTTGATAGCGGGTTTTTTTTGAATTTAATATAACACTTCGTAATCGCCCAGTTTTATTATTAACAGGTCATTACATGCCGAGCTACCTATTTCCGGGGGTCGTTATAAATTGGTTTTATACGTTTTTGTAGATGCTAAATACTTCCCAAAGAATACATCTGTAGTTTGGGTAGAGATATGGAGCGTGATGTGCTAAAACAGGAGTAATAAAAATTTATTTTTTGGAGTAGGAAATAATAGAAACCTCCTAATTGCTCGCAAATAAAGCATTAAAAATTTAAAATCATTTTAGCAATAAAGAAGAATAGAAAAATTCCAAAAATATCATTACTTGTCGTTATAAACGGGCCTGTTGCAATAGCGGGGTCAATCCCTTTCTTGTCTAAGATAATAGGCACAAAAGTACCTACAAGGGCAGCGACAATGATTACTAACAGCATAGAAATAGCAATTGTGAACGCAACTTTTTGATCCATCTCAGAAAGCACACCAAATAAAATAACCAATAGTCCAAGAGCTATTCCATTAATTAAGGCAAGAGCTACTTCTTTAAGCAGTCTTTTAAACAAGCTTCCTTTTACGTTATCATTGGCCAAACCTTGTACAATAATAGCACTCGATTGGACGCCAACATTTCCTGCCATTGCAGCAATAAGAGGCGTAAAGAAAAAGAGTTCTACATGAGTTGCAATTGCTTCATCAAACCCCTTCATGATATACACACTTCCTAGCCCTCCTAATAGACCTAAAACAAGCCAAGGCAGTCTCGCTTTGGTGAGATCTATAACACTGTCATCTGCTTCTACATCTTGAGAAATACCTGCAGCCATTTGGTAATCTTTCTCTGCCTCGTCTTTTATGAAATCTACAATATCGTCAATGGTGATTCTTCCCACCAATATGCCTTTTTCGTCAACGACTGGAATGGCCTCTAGATCATATTTTTGCATGATACGAGCTACTTCTTCATTTTCTGTGTGTACCGTTACGTAATCTACTTTAGGGATATAAACATCACTAATTTTTGTTGAAGTTTCCGCAGTGAGCAAGTCTTTTAAAGAGAGCCTACCTGTTAGTTCTCCTTCTTTGTTAGTCACGTAGATGGAGTGTACCCGCGTTACATTCTCTGCTTGACGGCGCATTTCCCGAACACACCCTGCTACCGTCCAGGTTTCTTTTACTTGTACAAGCTCTTTTGCCATTAAAGCTCCAGCGGTATTTTCATCGTACTTAAGCAGTTCTACAATATCAGCAGCATGCTCTTCATCTTCAATTTTGTCTATTACCTTTTGCTGAATTTTCTTATCGAGTTCTGCAATGATATCTGCAGCATCATCTGTGTCAAGCTCTTCTAATTCTGCAGCAATTTCTTTTGGAGATAAGCGGTCTAGGATTTTTTCACGTACATCTTCATCGAGCTCCATGAGAGCCTCAGATGTTAAGTCGCTTTCTAGTTGTTTAAAGAGATAGGTAGCCTCATCACTTTTAAGCTGTTCAAGAAGCTCTGCAATATCTGCAAAGTGAAACTCTTGTAGGAGTTCTCGCAGCGCATTACCATCTTTTTTGGCAATGAGTTGTGCGATATTCTCTATAAAATCATTCGTGAGTTGAAATTGCATCATCTTCCAATTTTTGTGTAAGCGCAATAAATTGTGCTACAGATAACTGCTCAGGTCTTTGCCCAAAGATAGCATCTTCTTTTATTTTATCTGAAAGATTAAAAGATTTTAAACTGTTTCGCAATGTCTTACGTCTTTGTTGGAATGCAGTTTTCACTACTTTATACAACATAGCTTCACTGCATTCGATCTTTAAGGAGTCTTTTCGCGTGAGCCTAAGTACGCCGCTATTTACTTTAGGCGGCGGCTTAAACACAGTAGGGAGCACGGTAAATAAGTATTCGGCATGATAAAAAGCCTGTGTTAAGACAGACAGGATCCCATAGGTCTTACTTCCTTCTTCGGCGCAAATGCGTTGTGCAACTTCTTTTTGAAACATTCCAGAGAATTCTGGCACCTGCTCTTTTATTTCTAACATTTTAAACACAATTTGTGTAGAGATGTTGTACGGAAAGTTACCTGTAATAGCAAATTGCTCGGTTCCAAAATAATCTTGTAAGTCTTCCTTTAAGAAATCTGCTTCTAAAATTTGAAGGTTTTCGTTTGGGTAGTTGTTAATAAGGTATTGGATAGATTCACTGTCCAAATCCATGGCCACGAGGTTGATGTCTTTTTCTAACAAGTACTTGGTCATTACCCCAGTTCCAGGACCAATTTCTAGTACATTTTTATAGCCCTGAAACCTTAAGGTTTGTGCTATGTCATTAGCAATACCCTCATCAACCAAGAAATGTTGTCCTAAATATTTTTTAGCGCGTACAGAATCATTTTGCGCATTAAATTCTCTTTTTGGAACGGCACTGTGCTTATTAAATTTTTTCTTTTTTGCCATGGGCTATGCTCTTGTAAAACGGCGGCTTATTATTGCTCGCAAATTACGTCTAGTTCTGTTCTAAAGGCTATAAATTTTCCTTCAAAGGGTTTGCTTTGTGCTCTTAAGGTATCTGCATCTTCTCTGTAATAGCTGTCCAGCGTTTTTTTACTGTCTGTAGTGTATTGAACAGAGTAGGTACTGCCACCCATTTCTTCTTCCACCATCACTTTGGTTAATAGCGCTTTACTAAACTTTTTGGTATCTAGCATTGCGGGAATATGCTCTGTTTTCATCCAATACAACCAAGCGTCGTGAATGCTGTTTTCTATATTAATAGTGACGTTGTATATATACATGAGGGTTTTAAAGGCTTTAAATTTTATAGCACAAAGGTACTGGTAATAGAGATATAAACTAGTACTCAATTTCATCTCCTCGAAGCATTCGGTATTTCTTTCTAGCTTCTACAAAGTAGATGCTGTCTGCAAAGTCAAAAAGTATTTGCTCATAATAGTCTTTTGCTTTTTGAGGGTCCTGTAATTCATTTTCATACAATTTTGCCAGTTTGTAAATAGCATCGTCTGCTAGAATTTCATCTTTATAGAGCTGGATTAATGCAAGGTAATTGGCTTCAGCTTTCTTAAATTGCTTTGTTTTTTCATAAAGTTCCCCTTGCTTTAGCAACGCTTCATCTTCAATTTTCTCACCCTTGTGGTTTGTTAAAATTTCCGATAGCGCAGCAATAGCCTCCTCATCTTTGTTTTGAAGCGCCAATAAATCTGCATGTGCATATTTTTTTAACGCTGTTTGCAAAGAATCCTCTAGCGTGTTGTCATGGATCAGGAGCGTCATCTTTAGGGCATCATTAGCAATGAGTTGTGTAGTGGATTTACGCAACACATCCACCTGTGCCTTAGCCCAAACAAAATCACCTTTAAAATAGCTTGTTCGTGCTACTTTAAATCTTGCCTCTTGTGCTAAGACATCACTTTTTACTTTTTTCTGGATTTGCGTATAATAGATTAGCGCCCGATTAAATTTTTCATCAAAGACTAAAATATCTGCTAACTCCATTTTTACACGAGACTCTTGATAGATGTTAAGCCTTCTTTCGGTGAGTTTTTTTAGGTTGCTTGTCGCGGTTTCTATGTCATTTACTTTAAACGCCAGGAAGTGGTTGTAATCTATTTGAAGCAAATACGTTGCTGTGTCATTTCCGTATCGTTTTAGTAAGCGTTCAAATTCTTTGGTAATATCCTTGTAGTCATCTTTTGTTGCCGTGGCCATCCTAATCTTCATGAGGTATTGATGCCCTTGTAGTTTGGCATTTGGACTTGCCGATTTCTCGATCACAAAATTGATGATATCTGTGGCGCTTTCATAGGCTTCTTCTGATAGGGCGATAACCGCTAGGTCTATAATAGCCTTCATGTTTCCATCTCCCATTCTTTTATAGATGGCTTTTTCTTGGGTAAATGCTTTGGAGAACTCTTTTTGCTGAATAAACAGCCAGCTCAATAACTCATTGTATAGAATATCTGGTCCTTCTTGGAGTTTTTTGAGCAGTACGCTTCTCAATAAAATGTTGGCATGGTTTTTTGGGTCTTCTGTAGTATACAAACTAAAATTTCGTTGTGCTGTGGGTTTGAAGCGTTCCTGAAGTTTTACTGCATTGATGTACTTTAGGAACATGTTCTCTAGTGCGCCTTGTTCCCCATATATGCGTGCTAGTTGAATATTATAATTTGCAGAAGGAGTAAGTTCCATGCCTTTTTCATAGGCCAATACAGCCTGATCCAACAAGTTATGTTTTTCAAATTTTTTAGCAATCACTGAAGCGTAATTTGGCTTTTCCTGAATAAATGCTAGTGCTTTTGTATAATAAAAACTTGCGACAGAATCTTTTTGTTGCAACGAATAATTATGCCCTAAATCTACCAGAAACTGTTTTTGTGGATTGCGTTTGTTTAATTGTTTTTCTAGTAATTGCCGAGATGCCTCAAAGTTCTCTAGTTGTTGATGTGCTTCTACGAGGTACATCATGTAGTCATTTTTGTATGGGTTTTTTGCATACAACGTTTCATACATAGCAATAGCTTTTTTATAGTCACCTCGGTCAAAGTAGTTTCTGGCTAAAATTTCGCTTTGCGAAAAAACCGAAGAGGTGATAAGAAAAAGGAATGTAAAATACAATAATCGCATAAGGTAAAGATAGTGTTTTTAGGTGCTGGAATAAAAACAAAAACCATTTCTAAAAAGGATAGAAATGGTTTTGTGTCGATTTAATTCTCTGTTATTACCAGCGTTAATTTATTATGTCAAAGCCACAATACGGGATAAGTACTTCTGGAATTTTAATGCCTTCAGGTGTTTGGTAGTTTTCTAAAATACCAGCAAGCACTCTCGGGAGTGCTAACGAACTTCCGTTCAATGTGTGGACTAGTTTGTTCTTACCATCGGTGTCTTTAAAGCGAAGTTTCAATCTGTTCGCTTGAAAAGTTTCAAAATTAGAGACAGAACTCACTTCAAGCCAACGATCTTGTGCCGTTGAGAACACTTCAAAATCATAGGTAATTGACGCTGCAAACCCCAAGTCTCCTCCACACAAGCGCAAAATTCTAAAAGGAAGTTTTAATGCTCTTAAAATTTCGGCTACATGATCTACCATGCCTTTTAATGCTCTGGCGCTATTGTCTGGGTGTTCGATACGTACTATCTCGACCTTATCAAATTGGTGTAGTCTATTTAAACCACGAACATGAGCGCCATAACTACCTGCTTCTCTCCTAAAGCATGGTGTGTAACTCGTACACGTAATAGGAAGCTCTGCAGCTTGCACTAGGTTCCCTCTAAACATATTAGTTACAGGAACTTCTGCTGTGGGAATTAAATATAGATCATCTATGCCAACGTGATACATTTGCCCTTCTTTGTCTGGTAGCTGTCCTGTTCCAAATCCTGAAGCTTCATTTACAAGATGTGGCACCTGGTATTCTGTATATCCAGCAGCAGTATTTTTGTCAAGAAAATAGGCGATAAGGGCACGTTGTAACCGCGCGCCTTTTCCTTTAAAAACAGGAAACCCAGCGCCAGTGATTTTAACACCCAATTCAAAATCAATGATATCGTATTTTTTGGCCAATTCCCAATGTGGCATGGAGCCTTCTGCTAATATAGGAATGTCACCCTCTCTTAGGGTTTCTTCATTGTCGTTTTCATCCTGTCCTGTTGGCACCAATTCATTAGGGATGTTAGGAATGGTGTACAGTAGGTTTTGTAGTGCTTCTGAAACATCCTTTAATTGTTCATCTAGCGTTTTTGAGGCCTCTTTTAGCGTGCTTGTTTTTTCTTTAAGTACGGTTGCTTCTGCAACGTTTCCAGATTTAAAAAGAGCGCCTATTTCTTTAGAAAGGGAATTTAACTCTGCTAGGATCTCATCTAGTTTTGTTTGTGTAGCACGACGGTTCTCATCTGCTTCCAGTACTTGATTAAGTATTGTAGTAGCATCCAGGCCTCTTTTTTTTAATGCTTTGGCGTAGGCTTCTTTGTGATCTTTAATGACGTGAACTTGTAACATGTGTCCCTTAATTTTTGAAGGGCAAAGTTATGGAATTTGTAATAATGACGGCTTTATTGTGGTAGAAATTAGTAGGCAGCTTATATTTCCCTTCAAAAATTAAGGGAGCCCCTGGTTTTGTTAGCAGTGTAAGGCCTTTAACTTAATTTATATTTGCAGATCGTGTTAAAAACGTTTTAATAAAAACCCCATAATTACAAGAATAAAAATGACGAGAAGTACGGCAGATTGCATGTTGCGGGCTTTGTCTTTTTTGGAATTTTTATTGAGCATGGTATTTTTTTTATGGAATATAAATATAGTTATTATTTTCTCTGGAGTGCGTTAATCTTCTTTTGGAGCTGGTAAAATCCAGTCGTGGTGTTTTAAATGGCTCCACGTTTCGGAGGATAGATCTATGGTGTCGTTAATAAAGCGAAAATAGTCGCTCCCGTTTACACTAATTTTGCTGTCTGCAAATACGGCAACATCATTGCCCCTGTCGGCTTCACTTTTTTTGATACGTTGCGCTAATTGCCAAATAATATCAGGCTTTGTGCTTAAGGCTCTTTGCTGTTTTTTGGTGAGGAGCTCTCTAAGGTTATATTTGTTGCGTTCTTTTGTTTTTTTGTTTACGGTATACATTGTCGTAAACCCTGTTTTACTTCGTAGCATCATGCGCCAACTTAAGCGGTGTCCTTCTTCTGTCCATAAAACAGGGTCTTTTATAAGCCAATGTCTTAGTGGGAGTGCTATTTGTATGATGAAATAGATGCTAAAGCCAGTCATCAAAATTATTTTATAAGGCGGAATAATAACCGCTCCTTGGCTGTAGTGTTCTTTGTTTGGGATAAACCGATGTTGTAGCGTTTCAGAAGAGAAAAAGAAAAGGGAAAAGGCGATAGACATGAACGGAAAAATTCCAATTTGGAATACTACTGCATTAAATAGATGAAAAAACACAGAAATACAAAATGCAAAAAGCCGGGTTCGTTTC
>JBLHII010000043.1:0-12473 GCA_047616265.1 Minisyncoccia bacterium | reverse complement strand
CCTATAAAAGGAAAGTTAGAGTATCGAATATTTTTCAGAGCAAATGCTCCAACGGCTAGTTTAAACAAACCAATTATTATTATTGATGGTTTTGACCCTGGGGATAAAAGAAAAATACAAGATATAGATTCAGATGAAGCTCCAGACAAACACCGTTCTATTGACGAGATGATGGAATATATAGACGATGCTGGCACCCCAAGAAAGTTAATCAAGGGGCTTACCACAAAAGGCTATGACGTGATTATTGTAAACCACCCGACCTATAGAAGTGATGAGGGAATAAAAATAGATGGCGGAGCAGATTACATAGAGCGAAATGCCCTAACACATGTTACGTTGTACCAACACATAAACCAACTTCTTGCACAAAATAATAGTGAGGAAGAATTAATAATTGTTGGCCCTAGTATGGGGGGACAAATTTCTAGATACGCCCTAGCTTATATGGAAGCTAATAACATAGAACATAATACAAGATTATGGGTAAGTGTTGATAGTCCTCACTTGGGCGCCAATATCCCCATTGGATTGCAAACATTAGTAAGACAAGTAATGTCAGACAATGCATTGGCACAAGATTTTGTTCACAATTATTTAGGATCTCCAGCTGCAAAGCAACAGCTGATTGAACAGTTAAGTGGATGGAACAATAGCAACGTGCATCAATTATTTTTAAATGGTAGAACTATCTCACAAGGATTTTCAGAAACTAGAGGACATCCTTTTTACACGAAATATTATGACAACTTGTTCAATAATGGGCTGCCTGGTAGTAATGGGTATCCTCAAAACACAAGAAGTATCGCGTTGGTAAATGGCTCGCTTCAGGGAGTTAAAAATTTTGACAGCCCCACCACCGAAAACATCGGGTCTTTTGTAAATGACGGACAAATAGCATTAAATATAAGAGCATTTCAAACTATATGCGCACCTTGGCCTTTTCAAAATAATTGTTGGGACATACATATTGGAAGTCTTGAGAGTTATACCATGCCGTCATTTGGAGTAAATTCAAAAATATCTCGGTATAAAAACTTTTTTGATGATGATGCTAAGTTTTTATACAACAATAACAATAGAGGCAGCATGGATAATGTTGCAGGAGGGTATTTTAATGGATATAACCAACTCGCAGATCCTATAGACGGAACAGACCCTATTGGACCTAGTACTTTATTAGGTCAATTATCTGACGCGCTTGGAGGAGCAACTATAACGGTGTATACAAACGAACAGGTCCATTCTTTTATCCCAACCATAAGTGCTTTAGGTTTTACTAATCCAGATTTTAATTGGACTCAAAACTTAGATAGAGACTTAGTCTGTACAAACGAAATACCTTTTGATAATTATTTTGGCCCAAAAAATAACCAAGGGCACACATCTTTCACCCAATCAAGTATTGAGTGGATGTATGCTGAACTAGATGAATCCCCGTTAT
This sequence comes from Minisyncoccia bacterium, assembly GCA_047616265.1. Lineage (GTDB taxonomy): Bacteria > Bacteroidota > Bacteroidia > Flavobacteriales > Flavobacteriaceae > Patiriisocius. The sequence continues at coordinate 11,029 of JBLHII010000043.1, read as the reverse complement.
CACCAACAGTGTATAACGAAGAGGCTAGTTTAAATGGGCCTAGTATTATTTGTGTAAATGATATTGTAACCTATGATTTTGACATCTGTGCTAGCTCAGATGTTCAAGAATGGCAGGTATCACAATCTTTAGAAATTATAACGTCTGATGCGCAATCTATTTCTGTTTCATCTATAAACAGCAATGAAGCCTATAATAATGAAGCTTGGATTATGGCCGTATATAACAATCATGAAATTAACAAAGAACTATGGATAGGAAGACCAGATAATCCAGGTGATATTTTAGGGTTAGACGACGTACATTTTGGCTCATTCAACAACTATAGCGTTGGTCATGCTCAGGGGGCAGTAGAATATACCTGGACACTACCCGACCCTTTTGACCCAGAAAATGATATTGTAACGTATATAGATGGAACTAGTGATAATTGGCAAATGAACCCAACAAACACAATCACAAATAACAATGTGTTTTCTGGAAATGCAGGATATGAAGGAGAAATAACAGTACGAGCAGAAAATAGTTGTGGAGAAGGAAACTTTTCTTTGTTAGAGATCACACAATATAATTCAGGACCTTGTAACACCTGCTTAGATCCAATAGAAATAGTACCTTATCCAAATTCAGCTAATGCATCTTTTAAACTAGACTTTAGAGAGCACGGAGAAGGCACTTTTTATATTTATATTTATGATGGAAATGCAAATATAGTATACCAAGGAACGACAATAAATGTAGAGAAAACGGTGCATACCGAAGATATACCGCCGGGAACTTACTATTTACATATCCACAAAGGTGATGAAGTGACCTACCAACAATTACATATAAACCGATAAGGTACTCCACAAAAAAAGCTTCCGTGAAAATGGAAGCTTTTTTATTTTAAACTAGATCAAAAAAACTATCCGTTCTGCTCTTTAATTAAATTTAGTGCAGACCCCTTTCGATACCACTCTATTTGAGCATCGTTATAGGTGTGGTTTACCACAATGGTGTCCATACTTCCATCTGCATGTGTTAAAGCTATCGTTAACGGCACTCCAGCTGAAAAAGCTGCAATGTCTATAAAGTTGAACGTATCATATTCTTGGATAAGGTCATAATCTGCTTCATTGGCAAACGTTAATCCTAGCATCCCTTGTTTTTTCAAGTTAGTTTCGTGAATACGAGCAAATGATTTTACAATTACTGCAGCAACCCCTAGATGGCGTGGCTCCATAGCCGCGTGCTCACGAGAAGAACCTTCACCATAATTATGATCTCCAACAACAACGGTCATCACACCTGCTGCCTTATAAGCTCTTGCTGTATCTGGAACACCACCAAACTCTCCATCCAATTGGTTCTTTACAAAATTAGTTTTCTTTCCAAAGGCATTTACAGCTCCAATTAAACAATTATTAGAAATATTATCTAAATGACCTCTAAACCGCAACCAGGGTCCCGCCATAGAAATATGATCTGTTGTACATTTCCCAAAGGCTTTAATTAATAGCCTTGCATTAGATAAGTCTTTATCTTGAATAGGTGTAAATGGAGTAAGCAATTGCAAGCGCTCACTTGTTGAGCTTACCGTTACCTGAACTCCACTTCCATCTGGTTGTGGTGCTACGTATCCATTTTCTTCTACTTCAAATCCTTTAGGTGGTAATTCCCACCCTGTAGGCTCAGAGAATTTTACCTGCTCCCCTTTATCATTAATCAAGGTATCTGTTAACGGGTTAAAATCTAGCCGTCCTGCAAAAGCAATTGCTGCTGTTAATTCTGGTGATGCTACAAATGCATGTGTGTTTGGATTACCATCTGCACGCTTTGCAAAATTTCGGTTAAATGAATGTACAATACTATTTTTAGGAGCATTTTTAGGATCATCATACCGGGCCCATTGCCCAATACATGGTCCACAAGCATTGGTAAATATTTTTGCACCTAGATCCTCAAAGGTTTTCAAAATACCATCTCGCTCTGTTGTATACCGTACTAACTCAGACCCTGGATTAATACCTAGGGCTGCTTTTATAGAAAGACCCATATCAAGCCCTTGCTGAGCAATAGAAGATGCTCTTGATAAATCCTCATAAGATGAGTTTGTACAAGAACCTATTAAGCTCCATTCTACTTTTAGTGGCCAATCATTCTTATTCGCCTTGGCAGTCATATCAACCCCTACCTTAGTAGATAAATCTGGCGTAAAAGGGCCATTTAACAAGGGTCCTAACTCAGATAAGTTAATCTCTATTACTTGATCAAAATAAAGTTCTGGATTTGCATACACCTCAGCATCAGCCGTTAAATGTTCTTTTACTTGGTTTGCAGCATCTGCAACATCAGACCTATTTGTAGCACGTAAATAACGTTCCATAGATTCATCATACCCAAAGGTAGAAGTGGTTGCACCAATCTCTGCACCCATATTACAAATGGTTCCCTTTCCAGTACAAGACATGGCGGTTGCTCCAGGGCCAAAGTATTCTACAATAGCTCCAGTACCTCCTTTGGCAGTTAAAATTTCAGCCACTTTTAAAATAACATCTTTTGGGGCTGTCCAGCCAGATAATTTTCCTGTTAAACGAACTCCTATTAGCTTAGGAAATTTTAGCTCCCAAGCCATACCCGCCATTACATCAACAGCATCTGCTCCTCCCACTCCAATAGCAACCATACCAAGTCCACCCGCGTTTACGGTATGGCTGTCGGTTCCAATCATCATTCCTCCAGGAAATGCATAATTTTCTAGCACTACTTGATGAATAATACCTGCTCCTGGTGCCCAAAAACCAATACCGTATTTATTCGATACAGATCCTAAGAAATCAAATACTTCATTACTCACCTCATTGGCGCGTTCTAAATCTTTCTTTGCTCCTTGTTTTGCTTGAATTAAATGATCACAATGCACCGTAGTAGGCACTGCCACTTTATCTTTTCCAGCTTGCATAAATTGCAATAAAGCCATTTGCGCAGTAGCATCTTGACACGCGATACGATCTGGCGCAAAATTTACATAATCTTTGCTTCTTGTGAAGGGTTTGGTGGCTGTTCCATCCCATAAGTGGTTGTATAATATTTTTTCTGAAAGTGTTAATGGGGTTCCCACTACTTTGCGTGCTTTATCTACACGGTCTGCCATTTGAGCATACACCTTTTTTATCATTTCTATATCGAATGCCATACTATTTGGTTTTAGGTTCTTTATACTAAAAATACTCATAAACCCTTTATTTACAAGTGATGCGAAGGTACGAAAAATATAAATTATTTAAAAATATACAATGATATTGATTATAAATTGCATAATATTCAGTAATTCACAATAATAACAATTAAAAAAAACAAAATCGATAATTTCAGGGTATGAAAATTATCGATTTAAAAATTTTATATGATGCCTAAAAAATTATTATTTGAATATTATAAGTCTTTTATGTAGTCGTATTGCTGAAAAACAAAAGGAAATCATTTAGAATAAGCTGGTAATGATCTCTTCAATAGAAAGTCCTTCAGCTTCGGCTTTGTAGTTTTTAATTAAGCGATGACGTAAAATACCCACAGCTACTTTTTGAACATCTGCTATATCTGGCGAAAACTTTCCTTGTAATACTGAATGCGTTTTAGCTGCCAAAATAAGATTTTGAGACGCACGTGGACCAGCTCCCCAATCTATATATTTTTTTACGAGTTCTGGGGATACTTGACTCTTTGGTCTTGTTTTACCCACTAATGTAACTGCATATTCAACAACATTATCTGCTACAGGTATGCGGCGTATTAAGTCTTGAAAATCGATGATTTCTTTTGCTGTAAATAGCGGGTTTACAGTTTGAGTTACGCCAGATGTAGTTGCTTTAACAACTTCAACCTCTTCAGAAAAGCTGGGATAATCAAGGTTAATAGCAAACATAAAACGGTCTAACTGTGCTTCAGGCAAAGGATAGGTTCCTTCTTGCTCAATGGGGTTTTGTGTTGCTAAAACAAAATATGGTAAATCTAACTTGTAGTTATGTCCAGCAACAGTCACAGAACGTTCTTGCATGGCTTCTAACAAAGCAGCTTGCGTCTTTGGAGGCGTACGGTTAATCTCATCTGCCAATACTATATTAGAAAAAATAGGGCCTTTAATAAACTTGAAATTCCGTGATTCATCTAATATTTCGGAACCTAAAATATCACTAGGCATTAAATCTGGTGTAAACTGAATGCGCTTAAAACCTAGGCCTAAAGCTTGTGAAACAGTATTTACTAATAAGGTTTTAGCAAGTCCTGGCACCCCTATTAATAAGGCGTGACCACCAGAAAAAATAGACAACAAAACTTGCTCAACAACATCGTCCTGACCTATTATTACTTTTTTAATTTCTTGGCGTAACGTTTCATACCTTGAAACGAGCTCCTTTACTAATGATACGTCTGACATATAATATCTAATGAGTTTATCTTAATTAGTGGGTTTAAAAATAGTCCAACTAAAGGGTTGTGCTTTTTTTGTTAAATATAATACTTAAATAAAGTAATAGCCAATAGTTTACCCCTAGTTTAACAGTGCGCATGGCACATCAAGTCATAATAAAGAAAGGGTTAAAAGATAATAGCGTTTGCTATGTGCTTTTAACCCTTCATGAACACTCTAGAAGAAAAACATTCTTCTAATTAGTTACCCTCAAATACCTATTATTGTTTTACCCAATTACTTGCAAAATCACACTCTTTGTAATCTTGATTTACATTTACATAAGTATCCTTAATTTTTTTCTCTTGCCACTCCTGAATGGTTTTAATTTGTTTTTGACGCAAAGCAAGTGATTTAATCTTCTCGTAATCTTTTATGAAATCTGCAGGGTGCTCTTCATACCTATTTGTTACCGTTAAAAATTTAAACGTCTTTTTCCCTGTTCTATCTTCATCAACAAATATTTTTGAAACTTCATCTTTTGCAAGGTTATATACCTGAGCACTTAAGGATGGATCCATTTTGGTTAGATCAAAACGTGTGTCAAGGTTAGATGGGTTTACCAACTGCCCACCATCGTTTCGGGTAGTTGTATCATCTGAGTATAAACGAGCTGCCCTATCAAAGGTAATACTGTCATTGATGATGGTTGTTCTAATCTTTTCTATGCGATCATTTGCTTCTTCTATGGCTGCATTTGTCAATTCTGGAAACAAAATAATATGACGTACGTCAATTTCTTGACCACGAATTTTGTCTACTTTAAGAATATGAAAACCAAAGTCTGTTTCAAAAGGCTCGCTAACCTCTCCCTCTAACAAAGAGAATGCAACATCTTTAAACTCTTTTGCATATGGATCTCCACGACGCATACTTGGCAACAAACCCCCTTTTGGTGAAGATGGACCTTTAGAATACAATGCTGCCTTGGTAGCAAAACTAGAGCCACCCTCAACAATATCTTCTCTAAATTGATTCAGTCTATCTATCACAGCTTGTGTTGCTTCTTTTGACACTTTAGGTTCTACTACAATTTGAGCTACCTCAACTTCTGCACTAAATACAGGACGTTCACCCTCTGGAATGCTATTAAAAAATATGCTTACTTCTTCAGGGGTAACCTCAACATTTTCTACAACTTTACCCTGCATGCGCTTTGCTAATTCAATTTCTCTCTTGGCTTTTAATAAATCATTTTTAAGCTGTAATAAATTGTCTTTGCGGTAATAAGAAACTACTTTTTCCTCACTACCCAGTTGCCCAACCATGTATTGAACTAGTTGGTCTACTTGTGGATTAATTTCTGCATCAGAGATAACAATACTATCCTGTTCTGCTTGATGCAGGTATAATTTATCTTCCATTAACTTCCCTAACAATTCACAACGACTCACCTCTTCAACAGAGACCCCATTTTGCTGAAACTCTAAGTAACTCTTGTCGATATCACTATCTAAAACTACATAGCCTCCAATAACTGCTGAAACTCCTTCTGCTTTAAAACGCTTAAAGGGACGTATCGAATCTATTTCTTTTGGCGCAGTAGCTGTGTCGGCTAGCGGGTTTTCTCTAGCTACTCCTGTGCTATCTACTGCAATCACTTCTTGAGCAACCATGGAGGTCTGAGCACACAACAACAAAAGTATTGTAATACTATTTTGGGGTATAAACTTCAAAATTTTTGTTTTTAACTGCATCTTTTGTAATGTCTTTTTCTAGTTTTTTAATAAGCCCTAACGTTCTTTTATTTAAAATAATCTCTTTAATTATAGGCTTAATATATTGTAATGGTGCTATATCATTGGGAGATAGCACATCCACAATTTTGAGCAAATATACTCCTAATGAATCTTCTAATTGTGAGAAAGCAGCTTTTTTTAAAACCTTCAATTCTTTGGTTCTTATGACGGGTAATTGTTTTAATAATGTTCCTTTTTTGACCCATATAGAATCATTGAAATTAGCACCCTTATACTCCAAACTACTATCCTGTAAAGAAGCAATATCTTCAGTATTAAAACGACGTAATTTTTCCTTCGTTTCAGAAATATTTAAAAAACTAGCATCTAAGTAAACATACCGAAGCTTAAAAACTTCTTCCTTAAGAGTGAAATTCACTTTATTAGACTCATAAAACATTGCATACGCTTCTTCTGTAATTGTAGTATCTAAAAGTTTAGAAACAATAGCTCCTTTATAGGCTTCCGCAAACAAATCATTTCTATAGTCTTCAACCATACGCAGATAGTCTTCTATTTGTTCTTGGGGTAAATTAATATTTGCTTGATCTATGAACAATTGTTGTGTTGCCCATCTTTGAATGTAATTTATAACGATACTTGTACTATCCTCCTTGGTTGTGTTTTGTGCAATTAACTCTTGGATATCCTCTTCATACAGATATGTTTCATTTACTCTAGCTACCGGATCTTTGATACGTTTCGGCTTCAAAAAATCACACCCAACTAGCGTAGGAAGTAATAACAATATAAAAAGTATGTTCCTCATTATTTTTTAAGTTCTTTTTTAAGTTCTTTTTTAATCTTCTTGAGTGTCTTTTTATTTATTTTGATGCGGTACTTGTCTCGAAGGCTTTGAACCCATGTTGCTTCAAGTTCACTTTGATACTCACTCATTACACTTCCTCTAACCTCATCAAAAGATTTATTGGTAGACAATAACACTTCATCTACTTGAAGTAAGGTAAAACCTGTATCAATTTTATACACATCAGAAACACCTGTAACAAATTTACTCGTACTTGGCAATTGTTTTGCTCCTTTTTCAAACATTCCTTTTGAAAGTAATACGCGTAAATCACCCTGCTTATTAAGGAGTTCTTTTACCTCCTCTGCTGTTTTACCTTGCTCTAATAATTTTTTAGATTCATCAAGTGCTGCTTTTTCATTACTTGTTAATATGGTAGCGCGCATTCTATCCTCCCAAGAATACCTTGCCACATTTGCATTATAGTAGTTCTGTAATGCTAGCGTATCGGTTTTTGCTTCGTTCCATATGTTTTTTTCCATAACTTCAAAAATGAGCAAACCATCTCTATACTCACTAATTATAGCAGCATAATCAAGGTTTTCTTCTTCCAACTTATCTCTAAAATAATCTTGAAGGGTAACTGTTTCAAAATCATCATACATGTACCCAACGATACTTTCTATAGTTTTAACAGTTGTTGGTACTGGTCTTTTTTGTCTAATAGCTACATGCGCAGCAAAATCTCGATAATAAAAATCACTAACCCCTATTGAGAAAATCACCTTGTCAAGATTTGTATCTAATGTATCGTATTCCCACCTTCTACTAAAAATTTCTTTATCAACAAAATCATTAAAAAAAGAAGCATACGTGGCATCATTTTCATACCCATACCTGGCTTTTATCTTACTTCGTATTTCTGAAGTAACGGCCATTAAGCGCTCTCCTCTATTACCCTGAGCCAGCAACCTTTCTCTTTGCTCTTTATATGATTTTTTCTCACTTACTTGCTCCAAACGTATGATATGCCATCCAAAAGAAGACTGGATAGGTTTTGAAAACTCTCCTGGATTTTGAAGTGCAAAGGCCGCATTTTCGAATTTAGGAGCTCTTAATTTACCTTTTGTAAAAGGTTTTAATTTCCCTCCAGAAACTCCAGAGTTTTTATCTTCTGAAAATTGCTTTGCAATGTCTTCAAACTTTTCTCCTTGAGATATCAATTGGTATAACTCATTTATTCTTACTTCGGCATTAAAATCAAGATTCTCCTTCTTAGGTGCAACCATAATATGTGATACTGTAATTTCATTTCCAGTAGGCCTTCTGTCTAATACTTTAATTACATGATATCCATAACTAGTTCTTGTAATGTCTGAAATCTCACCTATTTTTGTATTATAGGCTGCGTTTTCAAAAGGGTACAACATAGAGAACGCCGTAAAATAACCTAATTTTCCTTCACTTTCTTTTACATTTGGTTCTTCAGAATATTGGAGCACCAACGCAGTAAAATCTTCTTTGTTTTTTGCTTTTTGAAACACCCCTCTTGCGGTATTATAAGCCTGTAAAGTATCTTGAGGCAATGCATCATAACCCACCATAATTAATACATGCTGAGCGCTTACTTGTTCCTGTGATCGCTCGTAGGCCTCCTTAGCCATATCTTCCTCAATTTTTTCTTCAAACAAATAGTTTCTAGATAATTGAGCACGATACTTCTCAAACTCTTTTTTATATGCAGGGTTCTTGTGCAATCCTTGAGCATATGCTTCTTGAACCTTTAGTTTATAGTCTACAAATAAATGTAAATATCCATCGACAGATTTTTGAGATTCATCCTTCACCAAGTCTAAATTTTTTTTATAAACTCTTAAAAACTCTTGTTTGTGTATTGGAGTGTCTTCAATGGTAAGAATAATATCTTTATTAGATTGAGCCTGAGCCGAAAACATAAAGGACAACAATGTGCAGGCAGTGATTATTTTTTTCATAAAAAGCAAGTACTATTTAAATAGTTAAATTAAGCTAACAAAAATAACAATTTGCCCATAGAAAAAAAATCAAATTAATAACGCAATATTAGGTGTTAAAGAACCTCTGGTATCCCTTAAAAAAAGGAGTAACTTTGCAGGGTCTTTTAAATGTCATCTGAAAAACATAACTAAAAAAACATCAAAAAAAATGAGTCAACGCATAAAGTTAATCTGGGATTTCAAAGGCCCAAACGCATCTCAAACCGCGGCACACCACATCATACATCTGAAAGAATTTATACATACTGAAAAACTAGAGCACACACAATGTGGTATAGAAGGTGTGCATGAAATGCATCATATTGCTTTTCTGATAGTCGATAAAATACACATGGATGATTTAAGAGAACGTCTTAAACCTAACCGGGGGCAATTATATACCGAAAAATAAACTATGGAATATTTAAATACTTATGTGTTTGTAGGGATACCATCCATTTTGGATGTGCCATAACATAGTCTACAATTTGAGGAATCATGCTGTCTCGCTTACTCCACTCTGGTTGTAAATATAAAATACAATCCTTATTTACTTTTGCTGCTTGCTCTTCGGCAAACTTGAAATCATTTTTATTATAAATAATTACCTTTAATTCATGTGCTACATCATACACTTCTTGAGTAGGTAATTTCATTTTTTTAGGAGACAGACAAATCCAGTCCCATACACCAGATAAGGTATATGCCCCAGAAGTTTCTATATGCGTACTCATTCCCTTTTCTTTTAAAAGAGACGTTAAAGGACCCATGTCCCAAGTAAGTGGTTCGCCTCCTGTAATTACAATAGTCTTTGAGTGTTTATTTGCATTTTCAGCTATCGCTTCAATGGCGGTTGGAGGATGACTATTAGGATTCCAACTCTCTTTTACATCACACCAATGACAGCCTACATCACAACCGCCAACTCTAATAAAATAGGCTGCAGTTCCTTTATGAAAACCCTCTCCTTGTATGGTGTAAAACTCTTCCATGAGTGGAAGCATCACACCTTTATTTACTTGCTCTTGAATCTCTTTTTGCATACGGCAGCAAAGATAGTATAATTATCAACGATGCAGACACAATTCTATAAAGACCAAATACAATTCAGTACCTAAAAATACGCAGGTTAACATATGCGACTAGCCATTTTTACAATAAACATAAATAACATTATAGCAACTCTTTTTATACGTTTAGAAAACTAAAGACGCTATTATTTTAGAAGACACCTAACTATTGGTATTTTTATAAAAAATGAAATACTGTGGAAGATGGTGAGCAATTTTTAACCACATTACACAATAATTTAAAACCAACGAAGTTTCAAATACAGATTCAACGATCTATGCGAACAGTTTAATGGCTGGAGTTACGATCATAAAAAACAAACAACCAAACCACAACAATGAAAAACACGATTTTTATAGCAGTTTTAGCTTCTTTACTATGTGCACAATGCACAAACAAAAAAGACTCTTTTACGATACAGAATGGGAGAATAGGCCCCGTTACAAGCCAGACATCTATCCAACAATTAGATTCTATTTTTGCAAATGACAGTATCGTACCATTAAACAATATCAAAGATGCTTTAGGTACGCAAGGAGAAGTAGAAATATTTGCTAAAGATGGGAGTAAGTTACTGCGTTTATCCCCAGATGATGAAAGAAGTCCAAATGCGGTAATTAACACAGTGCGTATCTATGATGCTCGATATAAAACAGATAAAGGACTTAGCATAAAAAGCACCTTTAAAGACCTTAAAGACAACTATGAGATTTCAGGCATTCAAACTAGTATAGATGCTGTTGTACTCTTTATAAAAGACAGTGACATCTTTATCACGATAGATAAAAAACAATTACCTGAAAACCTTAGGTACAACTCTAGCATAACAATAGAAACATCACAAATTCCAGACAATGCTACCTTTAAGTATTTTATGTTAGCTTGGAAATATGAGTAATAGCAAGAAACTCATACTTACTAAAAAATACGCTCTTTTATACGAGCGTTTTTAATATCATTATAATTAACACATTTTATATATAGCGATGCCTAAACTTTCTCC
>JBLHII010000042.1:0-12494 GCA_047616265.1 Minisyncoccia bacterium | reverse complement strand
CCATGCTTCTCTAAATTCTTGGTAATTTTCTCTACTGTTGGAGGCGTATGATTCATTGGTTTTTGTGTCTTTTTAATATCGTTACATGCCAGCATCAAGAAGAAAGATGAAAGCCCCGTTAATACAATTTTTTTCATAATGTTAGGTGTGCGTTGTCTGTGTGCAAATTACTAATTTTACGAGACATTAAAAACTAATTTTTGTTTGAACTTCGTATCGTAACGTTCTGTAAATAAAAAAAAATAAGCATTACAAACCTTTAAAAAGGGGATACTAAGGTGTATTTGTTTCTGCTTTTTAATACGCAATAGACCCACAAGAAAAATGCTTTTAATGTTTGTATGAAGAAAGGATGTCTAAAAATCGATCATGCATTACTTGGGTATAATCATGATGCGTAACTACACGAAGTTTACCGTGTCCCATGTTACTGATGCGTATGTTCTTTTCAGCCAGTGCGTCCATGAATTCCTCTTCATTAAGATGGGATTCTAAATAAAAAATAACAATGTTAGTCTCTGTTGGCTCTACCATTTTAATATAAGGAAGTGTTGCTAGTGTTTCTGAAATTTCCTTAGCCTTTTGGTGGTCTTCTTCCAAGCGTTTAACTTGATGATTCATTGCATAGAGTCCTGCAGCGGCCATAAATCCAATTTGTCTCATTCCTCCACCCAAAACTTTACGCACTCGTATTGCATTTTTCATGAGCGCATTGCTTCCTAACAAGACAGTTCCCATTGGAGCTCCCAGGCCTTTACTTAAGCAGACAGAAATAGTATCAAACATATTTCCATAGGCTTTAGGGTCTTCCTTTTTAGCAACAATAGCATTCATTAATCGCGCACCATCTAGATGTAAGCCCAGGTTATTTTCTTGACATACCTGTTTAATCTTTAAAATTTCTTCAATATCATAACATGCTCCACCTCCTTTATTTGTCGTGTTTTCTAAACAAACCAAACTAGTTAATGGACTATGATAGAAATCTGGTGGGTTGATACTTTCTAAAACTTGATTTGCTGAAATCATACCACGAACACCATCAACCAACTTACAAGAAACGCCGCTATTAAAAGAAACACCTCCCCCCTCATAATTATACACATGTGCCCATTTATCACAAATAAGTTGCTCTCCTGGTTGTGTATGTAATTTTATGGCTGCTTGATTTGCCATACTTCCTGTAGGGAAAAACAAGGCAGTATCCATCCCAAAAAGAGCAGCCATTTTTTGCTCTAAGGCATTTACTGTTGGATCTTCTTTATACACATCATCACCCGTTTGTGCATTTATTATAGCTTCCATCATTCCTGGTGTTGGCTTGGTAACCGTATCACTTCTCAAATCTATAATCATGGTCATTTTCTCTATTATTTTTTATTAGATCTTTATGCAATTAAGGCTAAAGGTCTGGCAAAAGCATCCTCAATCATTAAACATGGGATACTCTGTGTCATTTTATTTCCGAGGGGAAAACAAACTATTGCTTGCATCTATGGTTATAACATAAAGATCTCGTAATCTTTTAATGTTTAAATTTCAAAAATATAAATATAGTAATAACTCATTTTATTTTTGTTTGTAACGCTTTTCTTTTTTCTAAAAATCAATACCCCTATTTTTACATATAATTATATAGAAAATCTCGCAAAGAGAAGCTATAATATCGAAATCTGGGAAGTAATTCCTACCATCTTAACACAACATGATTACAACAGACCAACTCCAAGACCTTCGCTCTCGCATAGAAGCGTTAAGGCAGTATCTTTGACATTGCTGGCAAAGAAATAGAAATAAGCAATGATGAAGAAAAAACATTTGACCCTAACTTCTGGAACAAACCTAGAGAAGCAGAGGTTTTTGTTAAATTATTACGTACCAAGAAAAAATGGGTAATAGATTACAAGCAAGCGGTATCCTTTTTGGATGATGCAGAAGTTTTGTATGAGTTTTTCAAGGAGGGTGAAGGAACCGAAGCACAGGTTGACGCACGTTTTAATGAAGCATTGGAAATTACAGAGTCTATTGAGTTTAGAAACATGTTAGGCGAAGAAGGAGATGCTATGAGCGCTGTGCTTCAGATTACAGCGGGTGCCGGCGGTACAGAAAGCTGTGATTGGGCAAATATGTTAATGCGCATGTATTTAATGTGGTCAGAAAAAAATGGATTTAAAGTAAAAGAACTCAACTTCCAAGCTGGAGATGTTACAGGTGTTAAAACGGTTACGTTAGAAATTGAAGGCGAATTTGCTTTTGGTTGGCTAAAAAGTGAAAACGGTGTACACCGATTGGTACGTATCTCCCCTTTTGATAGTAACGCCAAACGCCACACTAGTTTTGCAAGTGTGTATGTTTATCCATTAGTGGATGACACCATAGAAATAGAGATTAATCCCGCAGAAATTTCTTGGGATTTTGCTCGTAGTAGCGGAGCTGGAGGACAAAATGTAAACAAAGTAGAAACCAAGGCTATATTAACCCATAAACCCAGCGGTATTATTATTCATAACAGCGAAACACGTTCACAGCTAGAAAATAGAGAGAAGGCTATGCAAATGCTAAAATCACAATTGTATGAAATTGAGCTTCGTAAACAACAGGCGCAACGAGCAGAAATTGAGGATGGAAAAATGGCTATTGAATGGGGAAGCCAGATTAGAAATTATGTGTTACAACCTTATAAGCTCGTAAAAGATGTGCGTACCGGTTTTGAGAGCACCAACCCAGACGCAGTTCTAGATGGACAACTAGATGGGTTTCTAAAAGCATACTTAATGATGACGGGGCAAAAACAAGCTAGTAATGAGATGTAGAAGGCGCTATTTATAATACCCTTACAACCCTATTTTGAAAGACTATGTATCTATAAACAGAACCAAGACGAACCAATAAAGTACCCACTAAATAACAAACATTTGATGTTTTTCTTTCTTTATAAAAAATCATCTATTTTTACAAAACAAAACCATACCATACCATTATGAGAAATTCAATAGCAGCCCTTTTAATCCTGAGTCTTATGGGGTGTAATACAGACACAAATACCTACACACTAAGCGGTAAAGCAGCTGGTATGGAAGATGGATCGAATGTCATAATATACACTCTTCAAAATAACAGAGCCAAAGTAATAGATACATTAACCATTACTGGGGGTGCTTTCTCTGGAAATTTTCCTAAAATCACAGAACCCGCATTATACTATATGGTTGTAAACAATAGCAGTATTCTATATTTTCCAGAAAGTCAAGATTTAAAAGCTACTATATACAAAGATAGTATTCAAGCTTCTTATGTTTCTGGTAACGCACAAAATGATTCTTATAAAGAATTTAATATAAAAACCCGAAAAATTGCAGCCCTTAGAAATATAATATCAGATGGGTATAGAAACGCTAAAAAAAATAATGATGATGTGCGTGTCTTTGAGTTACAAAGAGAAAATGTTCTAGTTACCAGAGAAGAAATCAATTATAAAAAAGAGTTTGCTAAAGAAAATCCAAATTCAATGTTTGCTCTTTTATTGGTCTCTGAGATGTTAAATCAAAAACAACTAAATGCTAGAGAGGCTTCAGATTTAGTGTCAAATTTTAGTCCGAAAATTGCAAACACAAGCATTTCAAAAGAAATAACAGCAACTGCAGAAAATTTAAAAAAAAGTGATGTAGGTGGAAAAGCACCTATGTTTAGTGCAAAGACTCCTGAAGGTAAAGACCTTTCTTTAAAAGATGCTATGGGGAAATACACCATTATAGATTTTTGGGCCTCTTGGTGTGGACCCTGTAGAAAAGAAAATCCTAATGTGGTCCAAGTGTATGAAAAATACCATGCTAAAGGATTAAATATCATTAGTGTCTCTTTAGACAAAGCAGGACAACAAAATCGTTGGGAAAAAGCAATCAAAAAAGACAATATGAATTGGTTTCATGTATCTAATTTAATGTTTTGGAAAGACCCTATTGCCAAACAATATGGTGTGCGTTCTATTCCAGCTACTTTCTTACTAGATGAAAATGGTGTCATTATAGCAAAAGATTTAAGAGGAAAAGCCTTGGGCCTTAAAGTAGCTTCTCTTTTGGATTAAATACTTTCTGAGAATTAATAACACTTTACTGCTAATAAAATATATCTCAATATATGAAAAAAATACTGCTTCTTGTTTTTATGATCTGTCAAATAGGTGCATCACAAAACTACATAGAGTTTCATACCGGATCTACTGACGACGTAATAACAACTCCAGAACCTGGTATTTGTTTGATGGGAGGTGCTAGTGAAAGTGATGAGGCAATGGTCTGGTTTTTAGACAAAGCAAATGGAGGCGACGTTTTGGTTCTTAGAGCCTCTGGAAGTGATGGTTATAATGATTATTTCTACTCAGAACTTGGCGTTTCAATAAACTCTGTTACAACGTTTGTAATAAACAATAGCGCTGGAGCCATTGACCCATATGTTTTAGAAAGAGTCAATGAAGCCGAAGCTATTTGGTTTGCTGGTGGTAATCAATATAATTATGTAAGCTATTTTAAGGATAATGCTATGGAAACTGCTTTAAACACGTTTATAAATGTAAAAAGAGGTGTTATAGGAGGTACCAGTGCTGGAATGGCCATTTTAGGGAGTAGTTATTTTGATGCAGAAAACGGAACAGTTACCAATGCTCAAGCATTGTCTAATCCATACCATAACCGAATGTCATTAGGATATAACGACTTTTTAGAAATTCCCTTTCTAGAAAATGTAATCACAGATACACATTATGATGATCCAGATAGACGTGGAAGACACACTGCGTTTCTTGCTCGTTTTGCAAAAGACAACAATTTACGCCCTTTTGGTATTGCCTGTAATGAATATACCGCAGTATGCATAAATTCAAATGGTAGGGCTTTTGTTTATGGAGATTACCCAAATTATGAAGAACACGCCTTTTTTATTCAATCTAATTGTGCTTTAGAAGTATATGACCCAGAAAATTGCACAGAAGGACAACCGTTAGATTGGTCAAGAGAAGAAGAGGCTGTTAAAGTATATAAAGTACCTGGAACTACTACAGGGACTAATTATTTTGACCTAACAGACTGGAAAACAGGGGTCGGTGGGACATGGCAAAATTGGCATGTAACCAATGGCGTTTTTGATACTGGACAAAGTCAAGATCTTAACTGTGACGCGTTAGGTATTGAATATATTGACCCTTTGAATGTGTTAGTCTACCCTAACCCATTTAAAGACTACCTGATGATAGCTTCTTCTTTAAAAAACAGTATGGTAACCCTTTATAGTATAACAGGAAAACAAATAACTCTTTTTACAGAACCATCAAATAAAATAGACACAACATCACTTCTACCTGGCATTTATTTACTGAAAATAAGTACTCAAAATAGATCAAAAACATTTAAAATAGTAAAAGAATAATTAGCGGTTAAAATATGCAGAAACATTATTCTCTATTCTAGTATCAATATCAGAGACGTCTGCTTTCACAAATGTTTCTCCAGTAATATTTTCATACAACTCTATATAACGGGCGCTTACAGTAGCTATATACTCATCACTCATGTAAGGCACGGTTTGCCCTTCAAGCCCTTGGAAATTGTTTTCAATAAGCCACTGACGTACAAACTCTTTAGATAATTGTTTTTGAGTTTCTCCAGAATCTTGTCTTTCTTGATATCCATCTGCATAAAAGTAACGTGAAGAATCTGGCGTGTGTATCTCATCAATTAATACTATTACGCCATCTTTAGTTTTACCAAATTCATATTTAGTATCTACCAAAATCAAACCTCTCTGAGCAGCAATCTCAGTACCTCGTTTAAATAATATACGGGTGTAGTCTTCCAGTATACTATAATTTTCTTGAGAAACAATACCACGCCTTAATATCTCTTCTCGAGAGATATCTTCATCATGGTCACCCATTTCGGCTTTGGTGGCGGGCGTAATAATTGGTTTAGGGAACATGTCGTTCTCCTTCAAACCCTCAGGCATAGCAACACCACATAACATGCGTTTACCAGCCTTATATTCTCTAGCAGCATGACCACTCATATAACCACGTATCACCATTTCTACTTTAAATGGATCACAGGCTTCTCCAATTGCTACATTAGGATCTGGAGTTGCAGTTAACCAATTAGGAACTAAGTCCTGGGTATCATGCATCATCTTAGTTGCAATCTGGTTCAGGATTTGTCCCTTAAAAGGAATTCCTTTTGGCATCACTACATCAAAAGCGCTCAACCTATCTGTAGCAACCATCAATAATTGATTGTGCGCTAACGTATACACAGAACGTACTTTACCGTGGTATACATTCGTTTGTCCTGGAAAATGAAAATCTGTTTTAATAATCGTATTGCTCATGGCAGTAGTTGGATGCAGTTATTTGGTGGTATTAATTTGAAACAAAAATAATTTAATATGTTTGGTATGATACTATTTCAGAGAAAAATTTAAGAATCTAAATTCTCGATACCCTTGTAGGCAGAAATTATCTTTTTCACCAATTTATGACGCATAACATCCTTATCATCAAGGTACACCATACCAACACCTTCCACATCTTTTAAAACAAGCAACGCTTCTTTTAAACCAGAGGTGACACGGCGTGGCAAATCTATTTGACCAGGATCACCCGTAATCATAAACTTGGCGCTTTTCCCCATTCGCGTCAGAAACATTTTCATTTGTGCGTGGGTCGTATTTTGTGCTTCATCTAAAATAACATAGGCATTATCTAGTGTTCTACCTCGCATAAAAGCAAGAGGTGCAATTTGTATGGTTCCATTTTCAATAAGTGTTTCCAATTTTTCTGCAGGTATCATATCTCTCAAACCATCATACAAGGGTTGCATGTAAGGGTCTAGTTTTTCTTTTAAATCTCCAGGCAAAAACCCAAGATTTTCTCCTGCTTCTACAGCAGGACGCGTCATGATAATGCGTTTTACTTGCTTTTCTTTTAATGCTCTTACAGCCAAAGCAACAGCAGTATAGGTTTTTCCAGTTCCTGCCGGTCCTACCGCAAATACAAGGTCTTTTTTATCAGAAAAATCTACTAATTTACGTTGGTTGGCAGTTCGCGCTTTAATGAGCTTACCGTTTACACCATGCACCAAAACATCCCCGCTTTTTGAAGATGTTTCGTAATCGGCTACACTGTTACTTGTCAATACACGTTCAATAACATTTTCATCGATTCGATTGTATTTAGCACAATGGTCTAACAACATGGTAATGCGTTTATCAAACTCTTCTAATACTTCTTGATCTCCATAAGCTTTCAAATTGCTGCCTCGAGCAACTAGTTTTAATTTTGGAAAGTATTTTTTTAATACATCTATATTGGCATTTTGATTCCCGAAAAAATCCCTTGGGTTAATCTCTGTGAGTTCAATACTAAGTTCGTTCAAAAGCGTTGTTGTTTAGTTATAATTTATAAAAGTTGTTTATAAGTCTTTATTCTTATAGTAAATATAGTTTTTTGAATTCATAAAGTAGTTTAGTTTTGTAACAGTACTGTTAACAAAATATCAACAATAAGCTATGCCAATAATTACGCTTACAACTGACTTTGGTGAAAAGGATCACTTTGCTGGTGCAGTGAAAGGAGCTATCTATAGTGAATTAGATGACGTTAAAATTGTTGATATCTCGCATGGTGTGTCTCCTTTTCATATTATGGAAGCAGCGTATATCATACAAAATGCGTACAGTAGTTTTCCTCCTGGAACAATTCATATTATAGGTATTGACAGTGAACTAAATCCAGAAAACAAACACATTGCAGTACTACTCAATGGTCATTATTTTATATGTGCCAATAATGGTATTATTTCTATGTTAGCTAATGAAATAAAGCCCAAGAAGATTGTTGAAATTAATATTCACGATAGAATAATTACCAATTTCCCTGTACTAGACGTATTTGTGAAAGTGGCTTGTCATATTGCACGCGGTGGTACGTTAGAGGTTATAGGAAAAAAAATAGACACCATTAAAGAGATTCGGGGCATTCGTCCTTCCATAAATCAAGAAGGGAACCAAATTATGGGTAGTGTTATCTATATTGATAACTATGGTAATGTTATTACCAACATTACCAAATCAAAGTTTGAAAAAGTAAGCAAAGGGAGACCTTTTAAAATTACTTCTAGAACAGCTAGTTTCTCATCTGTTCATAGTCATTACAGTGATGCAATTAACTTTGACAGCCCTCCAGGAAAGAGAGATGAAGACGGAAAAAAAATAGCCCTATGGAACTCTTCAAACTATTTAGAATTGTCTATTTACAAGAGTAACCCAGCAACAGTAGGGAGTGCTAACTCTTTATTTGGCCTAGAATACAGAGATACAGTAACTGTTAATTTTAGTAATGACTAAGCCATACTAAATCATTAAAATTAATACATATGCTTACACGTATTGTAAAAATGGAATTTCGGGAAGAAAAAGTTGCATCTTTTCTTGCTGATTTTGAAATTGTAAAGCACAAAATAAGACACGTTCAAGGCTGCTTGCATTTAGATTTATTACGGGATAGAAATGATCCTACCATTTTTTTTACCTATAGCAAATGGGAACAAGAAAATGATTTGGAAAACTACAGGCGTAGTTCTCTTTTTAAAGACGTTTGGGCAACAACCAAACCTATGTTTCGTTCTAAAGCATCTGCTTGGAGTTTAGACACTCCCGTTCAGGTACCCTAACAAAATAGAATTTTGTCAACACAATGATTGCAATTATAAAAAAAGAAATCAACAGTTTTTTCTCCAGTGCTATTGGGTATTTTGTTATTGCATTGTTTTTACTCATTAATGGTTTATTTCTTTGGGTATTTAAAGGAGGTTTTAACATTCTTGATAGTGGTTTTGCAGCGCTTGAGCCCTTCTTTAAGTTATGTCCTTGGGTGTTATTATTCCTTATTCCAGCTGTAACGATGCGTGCTTTTAGTGACGAATTAAAAATGGGAACGCTAGAGCTATTACTCACCAAACCCATAGCCATACGGGACATTGTATTAGGAAAGTATTTTGGCGCAATTGCATTGATTTGCATAGCACTAACCCCAACCCTTTTGTACATTATAACTATCTCAACCTTAGGGAATCCCGCTGGTAATTTTGATCTTGGAAGTACCATAGGATCTTACGTAGGGCTTCTCTTTTTAATTTTTGCTTTCACAGCCATTGGCATCTTTGCCTCTAGCCTCTCAAGCAATCAAATTGTAGCTTTTATGATCGCCATTTTAGTAAGTTTTATTTTCTATTATGGCTTTGATGCCGTCTCTGAAACGGTAAACAGCCCTTTACATACTAGGGAATTAGGGTTTAAACATCATTTTGATAGCGTGGCTCGAGGTGTTATTGACACGCGAGATCTAATTTATTTTATAAGCATTGCCATTTTGTTTTTAGGTGCAACCGTTTTAAAACTAAAAAGCGCGAAATGAGTTTAAATAAAAATACAAAAAAAAGTGTACTATTACTCTCTATTGTTATTGGTGTAAACCTAGTGAGTAGTTATGCATACAAGCGTTTTGACCTCACGCAAGATCAACGCTACACCATTTCTATAGCAACCAAAAAAATGATGGCTTCTATAGAGAACCCATTCGTAATAGAGGTCTTATTGGAAGGGGATTTCCCCTCAGAATTTAAAAAATTACAGGCAGAGACACAGCAGCTATTAGCAGAATTTTCTAGCTTCAATAAAAACATCAGCTATTCTTTTTCCAATCCGTTGGCTGGTGGAGAAAACACGACAGGTATACAAAAGCAATTGTTTCAGATGGGTATTATGCCCACAGAAGTTGAAGTGAGTGACAACGGAAAAGTAACTCAAGAACGATTATACCCATGGGCTTTGGCCTATTATAATGGTACATCTGTAAAAATACCCCTATTAAAAAATACCTTAGGAGCAACAACACAAGAACGCACGATCAATTCTATACAAAATCTAGAATACGCTTTTGCAAATGCCTTTAGACAATTGGTCACACCCAAAACAAAAACAATTGCCTTTTTAAAAGGAAACGGAGAACTAGAAGATGCCCAAATTGCAAGTTTTTTAAAGACTATTAGACCCTATTATGGTATTGCACCCTTTATACTAGACTCTGTGGCTAGCAACCCAGAACGTACCTTAGGCCAATTGCTGTCGTTTGATCTCATTGTTATAGCCAAACCAACAGAAGCTTTTACCGACGCAGAAAAATACGTGTTAGACCAATATATCATGAATGGAGGAGCTTCGCTATGGTTGCTGGATGGCTTAGCTCAAAAAACAGATCCTGACACAGGCAAAACGTACCTGATTGGGAGAGATCTAGGTCTCGGGGATTTGTTTTTTAAATATGGTGCTAGAATCCAACCAACTGTTATTCGTGACGTATACAGTGCACCTATAGTACTAGCACAAGGCACCGAAAACGATTCGCAATACAATCAATATCCTTGGTTTTATTATCCGCTATCCTCAAGCGCAAGTGGACATCCAATTGTAAGTAATATTGAAGGCGTAAAATTTGAATACCCTTCTCCAATAACACTTTTAGAGAATGGTATAAAAAAAACTATTTTACTGAGCTCATCCCCTATCTCGGCTACAGAAACGACACCGCATGAAGTCAATTTTGACAGCGCTATTCCAGCAAATCTAAAAACCATTAATCAGGGCCCAAATCTACAGGAGTTTGCTGCAGGTGAACTCCCCTTGGCAGTTTTATTGGAAGGACGCTTTACCTCTGCCTTACGAAACAGAGTAAAACCGTTTAATATTTCAGAAAAAAGCATCAGGAAAGATGAAAGTTTGGAAACAAAAATGGTACTTGTTAGTGATGGAGATATTATTACCAACCAATTTGACAAAGGAAGACCGCTTCCAACAGGGTTTGATAAGATGACGCAAACAATGTACGGTAACAATGATTTTTTATTAAATACCGTAAACTTTTTACTAGACGACACGGGACTTATAAACATACGTACTAAAAAAATTTCTATTCCATTTTTGGACCCACAAAAGGTGCAAGAATCCCGCAGTCTATGGCAAGGAGTGCACCTAGTGCTTCCGTTGGTTGCTTTAGGAATTTTTGGGTTTCTATTTACCTTCTTACGCAAGAAGAAATACCAGCATTAAGTGTTGATAAGTTCGTGTTGTAATATGCTACATTTGAGATATATTTGTAAGAACCTGTCTTGCTTGTCAAGTAAGACGCATCTTTAAAAAAAAAATAATCTCTAGAAAACAAATTACATGAAATTCATTGTATCTAGTTCTTACCTACTCAAGCAATTACAAGTGCTTGGTGGCATTATAAATAACAATAACACATTGCCAATTCTTGATAATTTTTTGTTTGATTTGGACGGTAGCTCACTAACGGTTTCTGCTTCAGATTTGGAAACAACGATTTCATCAAATCTAACAGTAGAAAGCAGCGAAAAAGGAATTGTATGTATTCCCGCAAGATTGTTATTAGACACGCTAAAAACATTCCCTGAGCAACCATTAACCTTCACTGTAGAAGACAATAATACAGTTGAGATTAGTTCTAACCACGGTAAATATGCATTGGCATATGCTGCTGGAGATGAATTTCCAAGTACGATTGAATTAAAAGATCCATCATCAACGATGCTTCAAGGTGATATCTTAGCAACAGCTATTAATAAAACAATTTTTGCTAGCGGAAATGATGATTTACGACCCGTAATGAGTGGTGTCTTTTTCCAATTCTCTACAGAAGGATTAACTTTTGTAGCTACTGATGCTCACAAACTTGTAAAGTATACGCGCACAGATGTGGCAGCTTCTCAAACAGCTGAGTTTATCATGCCAAAAAAACCTTTAAATTTACTAAAGAGTATTTTGGCTGGTAGTGAAGACGAAGTTACTATTGAATACAATGAAAGTAACGCTAAATTCACTTTTGATCAAACTGTTTTAATTTGCCGTTTAATTGATGGTAAGTATCCAAACTACGAGGCGGTAATCCCTAAGGAAAATCCAAATAAACTAAGTATCGATCGCAACCAATTTTTAAATAGTGTGCGCCGTGTGTCTATTTTCTCAAACAAAACGACACATCAGATACGTTTAAAGATAGCAGGTGCAGAACTTAATATTTCTGCAGAAGATATTGATTATAGCAATAAGGCAGAAGAGCGTTTAACTTGTGATTATCAAGGAGACGATATGCAAATTGGTTTTAACTCACGCTTTTTAACTGAAATGCTAAACAACCTTACTAGTGAAGAAGTATCACTAGAAATGAGCTTACCAAACAGGGCAGGAATTTTAACACCTGTAGATGGATTGGACGAAGGAGAATTAGTTACAATGCTGGTAATGCCAGTAATGTTAAACAATTAATCTCCCTTTTATAGGTATTAAAAAGTCCCGCAAACAGCGGGACTTTTTAATACCTATAAGTCAACGGTTGCCTACTTAATAAAGCGAAATGTTAAATAGGTTACTGGTCG
>JBLHII010000041.1:0-12501 GCA_047616265.1 Minisyncoccia bacterium | reverse complement strand
GGCCCTTCTGAAATAATACAACACGAGTACAATGGCCTATTGATCAAAGAAAGGAGCTTAGATAAATTTGCAGATGCCCTTCGTGTTATTTGTAAGGATGAAGTATTATATTTGAAATTAAAAGCACAAGCCCAAGGCTCTGTAACACAATTTTCGATGCAGGAAATTTCAGAAAAATGGAATAAATTATTACACCATGTCATACGTTGATTTAGCTACCATATCATTACAAGAAATTCCTAAAATAAGTGATCCAGACGGTCGCGGAAATTTGTCTGTCATTGAAAAACAGGTAGTGCCTTTTGATATAAAACGCGTGTACTATTTGTATGATGTGCCAAGTGACAGTACAAGGGGAGGGCATGCCCATAAAGAATTACGGCAATTCTTGATAGCCCTGAGTGGTAGTTTTGATGCTCGATTCTGGAACAGCGCGAAGAACAATTACCTTAAATAGGCCAAACAAAGGTCTTTTAATACCTTGTGGTGTATGGCGTGAATTAGAAAATTTTTCTGCAGGTGCTGTTTGCTTATCCTTAGTAAGCGAAGTATATCAAGAAGAAGATTACATACGCGATTATGCTACTTTCACCTCATTTGTAGGTGCTTAATTGAAACCCTATTTTTTCAAGTATTCCTTTTACTTGAAATAAAATTTTCACCATAAAATTTGGAGTGTTCAACAAAAACAGTTGTTTTTTGTTAAGACTACTGGGGTCTATGTTTACTCGATACTTTTTAATTTCTTCTTTGCTAGCATTCGTTCTTTTGGTAATAATTGCTAAAGAATATCTGTTGAGGTCTAAGAATTTTTTTAATCCTTTATGTGTTGTGGTATATTCTTCATACCCATCTAGTTGTAATGTGTTTTTAATTTCTTTTGGAGAGTTTGAAAGACTAGAAGGTTCGTATGTATAGGTTGCGAGTACTTTGTTTAAAAATACAACCTTATGCGCAATACCAATACGTATCCAAAGATCTGTGTCTTCTCCGCTTTTAATGGTAGGATTATAGATGCCTATGGTGTTAAAAATAGCGCGATTTATAATAGTACTAGAGCTAGTAAGAATCGTATTAATATAACTTGACGAAAAATAATCTACTACGGCACTTTTTCCATCTTCTAGTGCAAGATTTGAATAGGTGGGGAGTAGTGTCTTGCTTTTTGTTTCTATACTACAAGCACAAGCAAAAACAGATTCTTCTGGGTACTCTTTAATGAGAGTATACATGCTTTCTAGATAGTTTGGATGCCAAGTGTCATCTGCATCTAGTAGGGCTATGTATTGAGCAGTTGCAGATTGTATGCCTGCATTTCGAGCTTCAGATACCCCTTTGTTTTTCTGTTTAATGTAATGTATTCTTGAATCGATATAGCCTTTTATAATATGTTCGCTTCCATCTATAGATCCATCATCTATAATAAGTACTTCAAAATCGGTAAAACTTTGTTGTAGCACACTTTCTAAGGTTTTAGAAAGATATTTTTCTTTATTGTATACAGGTATGATTATAGAAAAGCTAGGCATTAGGCTTTGTTTTTTGATTGTTTTAAATAATAGCCTAGTCTATATATGTCAAAAAGAAATAACGATGGTTTTTTTGATAGCAGGTTTTTTTTCATGTAAGAGTTGCCCAAAGAGATTCCTGCTTGAACAATAGCAGCAATTTTATTTTTTTTCAACGAAATAGCTTTTTTTGACAAGGAAGTTTCGTGTGCTTCTATGAGTCCATTTGTCACAAATTGATGCAAGGCATCTACACTCTCCATAGATTTACGTAAGAAGACTTCACTGTTTTCTAGTCCTAAATGCATTACGGGGTTATCTATATGTCCAACATGAACATTCTTTTTCTTAGCATCTAAGGCAAATAATGTGTCTTCGTGTCTAAGGTTTGGGATGTTTTCATTAAAAGTAATTGTTTCAAAAACGCTCTTTTTAATTAAAAAATTTAAGGTAAGAAAACGTAAATGTGGATGTAGATTTCTTTCTTTAACTGTTAATGCTTCTCTATCATTTCCGTAATGCCATCTTAATATTTGGTCACTTGGCGGAGGGCTTTTTTGATAACAGATACCTCCATAGATGATTTGAGTGTTGGGTTGTATGTGATCTAAGTATTTTTGTATAAAATCGTCTCGTATTATTTTAGTATCTGCATCTAAAAAAAGAAGTGTTTTAAATGTGGCATCATGTGCAAGTTTATTACGTATAGCACTTCTGCCAATATTTTTATCTAAGACAGTATACCTTGCATGCGCTAGTGTATTAATGATGTTGTTTTCTTTTACTGGAATTGGAGAGCAGTCATCATACACACAAATTTCAAATTCAATTCCATTATTTTGAGCTTGTTGATGTAAGTTAGACACAAGTTCAAAAACATTATATTGATAGGTTGGTATTAGTATAGAAAACATGGCACTAAGGTACAAAACAGTTTAAAAGTATCGTATTTATAGCTTATAATATTTTTTGAGTTTTTTTTTTATTTTAGAGGTATTTCTTTATAATCGCCATTTTTTTAGTATTGAATAGTTAATAAGTCACTGTTTTACAAGTATTTAGGTAAATTTAGAAAGCTGGTTTTGAGTATCAAATTAAATGTTATATGTTTGCACGCTGAAATTTTGTGAGGCATTTTCCTCACTATAATTTTAATACCCCATGAAAAACAACAACATTATATTTACTGTAATGCTTTCAATTACCGTGTTTTCGGTCTTAGGTTTTTCTTCCAAAGAAGAAACTATAGATCTTTCACACTATAAAATTACAGATCAAGCTTTTGTCTATCATGTCCCTACGCAACAAGAAGCATTACATGGAGCTGTTGTTAAAAAAAAGCCCTTTTTCAATCTTTTCTTAGGCAAAACATTCATTGGTTTTAAAGAAGCCCTAGGTTTTAACGAATCTACTGGAAATTATGCCAGCATAAATAAGTATGGCTATTTGGGTAAATATCAATTTGCCGCAGCTACGCTGTCCTTAATTGGGGTACATAACCCAAGTGCATTTGTGCAAAATGCGGCACTACAAGAGCGTGCTTTTATTGCGCACACTGCTAGGAATAAGTGGATATTACGCCGAGATATTAAGCGTTTTGTTGGTAAAAGAATTCAGGGCATTTTAATAACTGAATCTGGTATTCTCGCTGCTGCTCACCTAGCAGGAGCAGGGAATGTGAAAAAATATTTAAGAAGTGATGGTGTGTTTCTTTTCGAAGATGCCTTTGGAACTACAATACATATCTACTTAAAAAAATTCTCTGGCTATGATACTTCTTTCATCAAGCCAAATAAAAAAGCAAAAGCAGTTTAGTTAGTAACGTATTAGGCTTGAATAATAAAAAGAGTAGGTCTTTTGTGAAGATCAACTTTTATGTATTTCCAGTCTTGTGCAGATGCAGTTCTTATAAATTCTGTGGACAGCGTAATATCACAGGCCACACATATTTCTGTGCTTTTTTGCAAAGTTGTTGTAAGACTTTCTAGCATTTGATTATTTCGATATGGAGTTTCTATAAATAATTGACTTTGATTTTCTTGACTAGATCTTTTTTCTAGCTTTTTGATCTTAGCTTTACGTTCCCCTTTATCAATAGGAAGATAGCCGTTAAATGTAAAATTTTGCCCATTAAAACCACTAGACATCATTGCTAGTAGTATAGAAGAAGGTCCAACTAGTGGTACTACTTTGATTCCGTTTTTGTGTGCTTCTGCAACCACAGCAGCACCAGGATCTGCAATTCCTGGACACCCAGCGTCAGAGAGTACACCAACATCAAATCCTTTAAGACAGGGTGCTAGCATGTTTGGGATATCGTCTTCCTTGGTGAATTTATTTATCTCTTCAATTTTTAAATTTGTTTGTGATTTTTTGCCATCTATAGCTTTGATGAATCTTCGAGCACTCTTTTCATGCTCAACAATATAGTAATCTATGTTTTCAACTGCTTTTTTAACCAAAAGGGGAAGGACTTCAAGTGGCGGGGTTTCTCCTAGTGTACAGGGTATTAGGTATAGATTTCCTTTACGTATTTCCATGGCTTGTTGTTTGTATATGATGCTTTAAATATAGCGAAAAAAAATGTTGCCAATTCATTGTTTAAACAATCAAAAGGCAACAAGGTGTATTTTTTTAGACGATAATAGGAGTGAGTAATTATAGCTTATCGGATGATTAGCTTCTTTACAATTTTAGTTCCGTTTTGTGTTGAAACTGTTACAAAATACATTCCGTTTGCAAAACCTGCTGTAGAAAGTTCTTTTTGTGATGTGTTTATATTTTTAGAAAAAAGAATACTTCCTTTGATGTCTGAAATTTGGAGATGTTCTATTACCTTCCCTGGAAGTTTAATGGTGACCTTATTCTTCGCTGGGTTTGGGTATATCAATGCTGTAGTTGCTTGGTTTTCAGTAACACTTAGCACAGCACCTGCTACTTTGAAGATACTCCCGCCAAGATTTACAACATATAGTTCTTTATTAATGTCTTGTCCAAAGGCAACCCAGGTGCCTGGAAACTGTCCTTGATTGATGTAATTATCATCAATATCTAGGGTTGAAATCATACCGTCAATATCTGCAAAAACATATACATCCTGAAGGTCTTCATACACCTCACCTCTGTAAACATACCCTCCAATTACAGAGCCTCCTCCATTCCAGTTGTAATCAAAAACAGGGAATGTTAATTCGCTGATATCTGGACAGCCTGAGGTGTTATAAGGTGAATTACCTTCATAACATCTCCATCCATAGTTTAACCCAGCCTCTGTTAAGCTAGCTCTGTTTACTTCTTCTTTTGCATTTTGGCCAACATCTCCAATCCAGATGCTATTTGTTTGGGCGTCCATGGTAAATCTAAATGGGTTTCTAAGGCCTGTGGCCCAAATCTCATCTCTTGTGTTTGGGTCACTAAGAAAAGGGTTGTCTGCAGGGATGCCGTAATTGTTGCCACCACTTTGTGAATCTATGTCAATTCTTAGCAATTTTCCAATGAGTAGGGTAGGGTTTTGAGCATTGTTATCTGTGTCACCACCACCACCACCGTCTCCAAGGCCTATATAGAGGTATCCATCTTGGGGTCCAAAAGCAATACTTCCTCCATTGTGGTTAGAAAAAGGTTGATCTACGGTAAGCAGCATAAATTCTGAATTTGAATCTGCTATGTTTGGATTTGAGGTGCTTACAGAGAATCGTGAAATTTGTGTATCTCCACTACTATTTGAGTAGTGGACAAAGAAATAGCCGTTATTTTGATATTCAGGATGAAATGCTAGTCCTAGCAAACCGCGTTCACCCCCAGCGTTAACGATAGACTGTATGTCAAGAAAAGGTGTGCTGTTTACAGTACCGCTTAAATCAATTACTTTAATAACACCGCCTTGCTCTACTACAAAGAGTCTTTCATCTCCGGCATTTTTTAACCCCAGTGGGCTAGAAAACCCGTCTGCAAATTCAGACAATGAAATTTCTTGAGAAAATGCATTCAAGCAAAAAAATGTGGCAACAATAATTATAAACGTATTTTTCATGTGTGTTGGTTTTAATCAAAGTAACAAAAATTAATGATTATTCCTAAGAGAGTCTACTCACAATTTTCTCACAGGCTTTATGTAACATATTGAAGACATCATCAAAGCCCCCTTTGCCTCCATAATATGGATCTGGTATTTCTTTATGCTCTTCCGGGAATAGCTCGTCTAGTATAAGGGAAACTTTTTGTCGCTCTACATCTGTCTTTGCTAATTTAATAACATCCCTGTAGTTTGCCTTGTCCATTACAAAGATGTGATCATAGATTTCATAATCATAGGTAGAGAAATGCTTGCCTCTTTGCTGTGAAATATCAACATTGTTTTTGCTAGCCGTAGCGATACTTCTTGGATCTGGAGCACTGCCAACATGCCAACTTCCAGTTCCAGCAGAGTGCACTTCAAATATTGTTGGGTCTAGCATGCTTGTTAAAATACCTTCAGCTAAAGGAGACCGGCAAATATTACCAAGGCAAACCATAAGTATTTTTGTTTTCAAGATAATGCAGTTTTAAAATTTGAGTGTAAGTATTAGATAGTATAATACATAAAAAATCCCGCTATTAGCAGGATTTAAAACATTATAGTGTAAGTTTCTTTTGTAGGTCTTCCACGTATTTTCTAAACTGTTTATCTGTACTTGATAGATTGTCAACAGTTTTACAAGCGTGTAATACAGTAGCGTGATCTCGTTGTCCTATCTGTGAGCCGATTGATGCTAGTGATGCTTTTGTAAATTTCTTTGCAAAGAACATCGCAAGTTGTCTTGCCTGTACGATGTGACGTTTTCTTGTTTTTGACTGTAATGTTTCTACGTCCATTTGGAAATAATCACTTACTACTTTTTGTATGTAGTCAATAGAAACTTCTCTTTTTGTGTGTTTTACATAATTGTCTACAATCTTTTTTGCAAGATCAATAGTGATTTCCTTTTTATTGAAAGAAGAATGCGCAATTAATGAGATGATAGCCCCTTCTAGTTCACGAATATTTGTTTTTATATTGTTAGCTAAGAACGCTACAATATCTTCTGGCATTTCAACACCATCTCTATAAAGTTTGTTTTTAATTATAGCAATACGTGTTTCGCAATCTGGGTGATTAAGTTCTGCAGATAACCCCCACTTAAAGCGGGATAATAAGCGTTGCTCAATATCTATCATATCTACAGGAGCTTTGTCACTTGTTAAAATGACTTGCTTTCCATTTTGGTGTAAGTGGTTAAAGATGTGGAAAAAGACATCTTGGGTTCCAGCTTTACCAGATAATAATTGGATATCATCTACAATTAAGACATCGATCACTTGATAAAAGTGAATAAAGTCATTGCGGTTATTCTTTTTTACAGACTCACTGTATTGTTGAACAAATTTCTCTGCTGAGATGTACAATACTGTTTTTTCTGGATATTTATCTTTAATATCAACACCAATAGCGTGTGCTAAATGTGTTTTCCCTAAACCAACACTTCCAAAGACAAGAAGCGGGTTAAAAGAAGTTCCTCCTGGTTTGTTGGCTACAGCAATACCTGCTGATCTTGCCAAACGATTAGATTCTCCTTCTAAGAAATTTTCGAAATTATAATTTGGATTTAATTGTGATTCGATTTTTACATTTCGAATACCTGGTATTACAAATGGGTTTTTAAGCTCTGGGCTTTTGTTCTTTAATGGAACATCCACATTTTGAGATCCTTGATTGTTACTTCTGTTTGAACTTGGAATTCTTTCCGTAAAAGGCTGTTTGTTGCCATATGTATTTTCCATACGTATTACGTATACCAATTTTGCTGTAGGTCCTAGTTCTTTAGTTAAAGCTACTTTTAGTAATTTAACATAGTGTTCTTCTAACCATTCGTAGAAAAATTTACTTGGTACTTGAATACTTAATGCATTGTCAGAAAGTTTTACTGCTTTAATTGGTTCGAACCAAGTTTTGTATGCTTGCTGGGTAATATTATCTTCGATAAATGAAAGACAATTATTCCATACAATTGCAGAAGAATTATTCATAGTTTTAAAGCAGTGTGATTTGTTAGTAAATTTTTGTTGAAATATAACGCGATAATAGTATTTATCAGTCAAACTTTCTGGCACAACAAATATGTGAACAAATTTGTAAAAAAAAAAACGTTTTGCTGTTGAATTTTCGGTTTTTTTATTGCATGTTTATGTCCGATGCATCCTCACACAAAAATTAATTATTTTTACACCATTTATTTTTGAAAACAACAACTACAACGGTACGAGTTCGATATGGCGAAACTGATAAAATGGGAATTGTTTATTACGGAAATTACGCACCTTATCTAGAACAAGGAAGGACGGAGTGGTTAAGAGACATAGGCTTTTCATACAAATGGATGGAAGAAAATGGTATTCATTTGCCTGTTGTAGATTTACATATCAAATACAAAGCACCTGCGCATTATGACGATGTTTTAACCGTTACAACGACATTAAGGAAAACTCCTACATATCGCATTGAATTTGACTACGAAATACACAATCAACACGGGGACCTTTTAATCACTGGTGAGACTGTTTTAGTCTTTGTAAATAGGAACACAAATAAACTGATGAAAGCCCCTGATTTTCTTTTAAATAAAGTTTTGTAAGCTTAAAAAATAGAGCGTTTTATTTTTTATATTTTTTTTATGGTTACTTTATAGGTGTTTTCAAATAACGTAAAAATACGTCCGGCTTCTTTTTTTCGTACAGATATGGTAAAGTGACACCGCGTTTCCATTTGCTGAGAGATAAGCTTTATTTTTTCGTCTTTAATACTTCTCATGACGGTGTTCATTTCTGCATATTCAAAAACTAACAGAAATTCATTGTTAATAGTTCGTAGTTTAATTAAAGCGCTCTCTAAGGCTAATTTAGCAGATGTTTTGTAGGCTTGTATTAATCCTCCAACACCTAGTTTAGTGCCTCCAAAGTAACGCACAGAGACGACCAGTACATTTGTGAGGCCAAAAGCTTGTAGCTGACCGTAGATGGGCATACCGGCACTGTTATTGGGCTCTCCATCATCATTAGCTCTATACCTATCGTATTTTTTTCCTAACTGCCAAGCATAGCAAAAATGTCTTGCCGTATGATGTTCTTTTTTTAATTTTTCTAAATAAGCTTTAATCTCATCTTCTGTATCTACAGGAAATGCATAGCCAAAAAACTTACTTCCACGCTCTTTAAATAAAGTTTCTGGAGAAGCTTCTGCGATTGTTTTATAAGTGTCTTTTGTGCGTTCCATTTATGTTCTAGCTATTGTTACCAGTCCAATGCTTATGATTGCTAAAACGATCCCTATCCAGTTTTTTAAAGAAAGGTTCTCTTTGAAAAACAAAATACCTACTACCGTAGATAGAATTACTATAGCTACATTGTTGATTGTAAAAATCCCAGAGCTGTCAAATAAATCACTCCGTAATGATTTCACTAAGAAAAAAATAGAAAAGTAGTTTGGCACCCCCAACACGATACCAGCCACCATATTTTTAGTCTCAAATTTAAAAACACCTCTTATTTTTTGTATTGCAACCACAAAAAGGCCTAAAATTGCTGCCGCTGCAAATATTGTTGCAGAGAAAAGAGGGATTAGGCTTTTATCTCCTATAAAGTCATTTTGCAAAAAGTTAATGCTGGTGTCTATTAATCCACTTCCAAAGAATACCAATATTGGAAATAGTAAATTTTTACTTTTTAGGCGCATACCGCCTTTCGTTTTAACAGATGCAAGGTACACCGCAAACAAAGCAAAAACAACGCCCACTCCTTTAAAGAAACCTATGGGCTCTTGATAATACCACAATCCAAATGCAATAGGAATTACCACTGCCATTTTTGTTGCTACAGAAACAACAGATAAGCCACTTCGCTGCGTGGTAGTTGCCATTAGATTAAATACTATGATAAAAAGAGCTCCAAGACCTAGGGTGTAGTAGAACCAATTGTACCGGGGTATTAGCGACAGTTCTAAGCTATTCTCGTAGCTAATAAGACCACAAATACACGCTACAACGTAATTTACAACAATAGCTTGTAAGGTGTTGATGTCATATCTAGCAAATAGCTTGAAAATAACAAAAATAAGTGTTGAGGCAAAAATACTTAGTAACAAGTATATCATTGAGTTTTGTTTTTGTAGACAGAAAGATGGGTATTTTTAATGTTCTTTTTTATACCTGTTGTCTGCGGTATACACGGTGCTTTAATTCCATTTTCAAAGTTAACTTTTCCAGTATAAACTAGGGCTTCATCCCATATAGATTCATCTATAAATGTTTGAAGTGTTTGAGAGCCTCCCTCTATTATGATACTTTGTAGTTTGTGTTTGTATGCAATAGCACATATTTGTGATGCTAGATTTTTCTGAAATGAGATCATCTCCACGATCACTGTAGGATTTTCGATTTCTTCAACTGGCATTTCTGTAATGATTATAGTGGATGCCTTGTCATTATATATGGCAGATGTATTTGGTATTTTTAAGCTACGGTCTAGTATGATACGTGTGGGATTATGTCCGAACCAATCGCGAGCGGTAAGGCTTGGATTGTCAAGAAGTACTGTAGTTGTTCCAACTACAATACCTTGTTCTTTAGTTCTCAATTGGTGTACTTGCTGTCTTGAAAAGACATTGGTTATCCATACAGGTGCGCGTTTTTTTCTTGATTTAGGAGCGATATATCCGTCTTTTGTTTGTGCCCATTTTAAAAAAACATAGGGTCTTTTTTTATTTAGAAATGTAAAAAAACGTTTATTAAGTTCGTTACACTCAGCCTCTAGAACATCAAGAGTGATACTGCAGCCTGCTTCTTTTAGTTTTAGCAACCCTTTGCCAGCTACCTTTGGATTAGGATCTGTGCTTCCTACCACAACACTTTTAATACCGCTAGCAATAATTAAATTAGCACATGGAGGTGTCCTTCCAACATGACTACAGGGCTCTAAACTTACATATATAGTTGTTTTGCTCAATAACTCCTGTATAGAGTCCATGGCTCCTTGTGCTATAATTTTAGCGGCATTTGCATTGGTTTGTACATTTGTGATGGCGTGAACCTCTGCATGAGCTTGTCCTGCTTGGTGATGCCAGCCTTCGCCAATAATAGTGTCATTATATACCAAAACACTACCTACTAGAGGGTTTGGGTAGGTGCTTCCTAAGCCATTTTCGGCTAATTGAATACAGCGCCTCATATATTTTTGATGTATCTTCACGCTGTAAAAATACAATGATTTTAATAGATGTGTAAACCTATTATTAGACGGATACAAAAAAAAGATAATCCTCACATTGCTAATGTGATTAGAAAGGTCTTGTTAGACCTTGGGGTGCCAAAAGTTGGAACAGCATATGCAGATAAAGCATTAGACTGTATGTTTGAAACCTACCAAAAAAAAAGAACTGTATATTTTGTGGTTGAAGAAAACGACCAAATAATTGGTGGAGCGGGTATTTCAAAATTAGAAAATGACACTGGTAACGTCTGTGAACTTCAAAAAATGTATTATCTAGAATCTGCAAGAGGCAGAGGTATTGGTTCAGCAATGATGCAACAGTGTCTAGAGGCAGCTACCGTGTTCTCTTTTGATAGTTGCTATATAGAAACCATGACCTACATGAAAGCAGCACAAAAGCTGTATATAAAAGCCGGGTTTGATTACTTAGAGGGACCTTTAGGGGATACAGGGCATTTTTCTTGTCCAGTACAAATGCTTAAAAAATTGTAATTAATTTGAAACTTCATCAATTAAAAATAAATTTTACTAGAGCACTAAAAGATGTTCACGACCAGGAAGAAATTGCCTCTTTTTTTTACATTCTTTGTGATTTTTTTCTGAAATATTCAAGGTTTCAAACCTCTATTAATAAAGATGTTACTATTTCTGAAGCTCATGTTGTCTCTTTTGAAATGGTTACACGGCGTTTGAAAGCGCAGGAACCAATTCAATATATTTTAGGCGAAACTGAATTTTATGGGCTTCCTATTAAACTCACTAAACATACCCTCATTCCAAGACCTGAGACAGAAGAGTTGGTTGATTGGGTTTTATCTAATGAGCATTTTCAAAAAGCTGCATGTCGTATCTTAGATATCGGTACTGGATCTGGCTGTATTGCCATTGCTTTGGCAAAAAGCCTTCCAGTGGCAACAGTTTTCGCTATCGATATTTCAGAGGAAGCTCTTGAGGTAGCCACTGCTAATGCGCTACAAAATGAAGTATTGGTTGCGTTTCATAAAAAAGACATATTAGAAGTTGTCAATTTAAAGGAAACCTATGATGTTGTTATTTCTAACCCTCCTTATGTGCGTGAATTAGAGAAAACAGCCATGAGTTCTAATGTGTTAGACTATGAGCCAGCTACTGCCTTGTTTGTGACCAATAAAGATCCGTTGGTTTTTTATAGAAAAATAGCCAAATTAGCAATGCAATCTTTAAGCCCAGGTGGATGGCTTTATTTTGAAATTAATGAATACTTAGCTCAAGAGATGGCTATTTTATTAGAACAGTTAGGTTTTGTCAATATTGAGATGAAAAAAGATTTTAGAGAGGTGCCAAGAATGATTAAATGTAAAAAAATATGAAAAGTATCTGTGTGTTTTGTGGAAGTAGTGATGGAAAAGACCCTAAGATTACTGAAGCAGCCATTACCCTAGGGGAGGCTTTGTTGCAACGGGGTAACCATTTGGTGTATGGAGGTGCTAAAATTGGTGTTATGGGAACCATAGCCCAAACCGTTATAGATGGTGGTGGTCGTGTAATAGGGATCATCCCTGCGTTTTTAAAAAAGAAAGAGGTGCTGCATACCGATCTCTATAAGGTAATTACTACCAAAAACATGAACGATCGCAAACTTAAAATGTTAGCCTTAAGTGATGGTTTTATAACTCTTCCAGGTGGTTTTGGTACTTTAGAGGAGCTTTTTGAAATTGCTACAGGATTGCAATTA
>JBLHII010000040.1:0-12526 GCA_047616265.1 Minisyncoccia bacterium | reverse complement strand
GGTAATAGGGGCACAACCACTTTTTCCGCTTTTAAGAGCGTCCCAATATTCTTGGATGTTATTTCCAATAGGGGTAAGTGCACCAAGACCAGTTACTACAACTCGCTTTAATTCCATAAAGAATGTGTCTTATTTGTTTTCTTCAATATATGAAACTGCTTGACCTACTGTGGCGATGTTTTCAGCTTGATCGTCTGGAATTTGGATATCAAATTCTTTTTCAAATTCCATAATAAGCTCAACCGTATCTAGTGAGTCTGCCCCTAGGTCGTTAGTGAAGCTCGCTTCGTTTACAACTTCGTTCTCGTCTACACCTAATTTATCTACGATGATAGCCTTTACTCTTGATGCAATGTCTGACATAATCTTTGTTTTTTAAATTTTAATTAAGCGGTAAAAATAAATTATTTTAACTTAAAACACTACTTTAAAAAAAAAAACTACAACCAAATTAAACATTTTTAAGCGAAGTGAATCTCGATTGCCTTACTTTTGTGATATTTATTGATGATAACTTCTCTGAATACCCAAAGAAACACTATGAAGAAGCGTATTGTGATATTTGCTTCAGGCAACGGCACCAACACTCAAAACATTATAAAATATTTTCAGAACACAAATGACGCTGAGGTTGTCTGTGTGTTCTCAAACAACAAGGATGCAAAGGTGTTAAACCTTTCAAAAGCACTGAAAGTAGAGGCTTTGTCTTTTAGTAAAGCCGAAATGGGAGCCTCTAAAGGCCTGCTTTCTTTGTTGATAGAGCGAAAACCAGATCTTATCGTTTTAGCAGGATTTTTGCTTAAATTTCCTGAAAACATCATAAACGTCTTCCAGAACAAAGTGATTAATATACATCCAGCACTATTGCCAAAGTATGGCGGAAGAGGAATGTATGGGCATCATGTTCATGAGGCAGTTGTAAAAAACAAAGAAACTGAAACAGGCATTACCATACACTATGTAAACCAACAGTATGACGAAGGAGCCATTATCACTCAGAAGAAAATATACATAACGCCAACAGACACCTCAGATGATGTCGCAACAAAAGTCCAAAGCTTAGAGCATGACTGGTTTCCTAAAGTCATTGAAGATATTTTGTTGAATGGTAAAATGTAAAAAGGCACTATGGTAAAGAAAAAACAAAAATATTATGTTGTTTGGGTTGGTAATCCAGCCGGCATCTTTCATAGTTGGAAGGAGTGTCAACAAGCTATAAAGAGTGTGGCAGGAGCCCAATACATGAGCTTTGAATCTTTGCAAGCTGCAAAAAAAGCATACAATAAAAGCTATCAAGACTATAAAGGGAAAGGCGGATCTAAGAAAAAAACGCTTACGACAATAGAGAAAGCAGCATACGGATTGCCCAACCTATATTCAATTGCTGTTGATGCTGCTTGTAGTGGAAACCCTGGAACAATGGAATACCGCGGGGTGGATACTCAAACCCAAAAGCAGTTATTTCATCAAGGACCATTTTATCAAGGAACTAATAATGTAGGCGAATTTTTAGCGCTTGTTCATGGACTGGCATATCTTAAAATGCAAAAAAGTGATCGAATTATCTATTCAGATTCTAGAATTGCAATGGGCTGGGTGAAAAAAAAGAAATGCAATACAAAGTTAAAAAAGACAAAAAAGAATGACCCAATCTTTGAGCTTATTGCACGTGCAGAACGGTGGTTAAAAAATAATTCTTACAGCAGCATCATGATTAAATGGGAAACAAAAGCTTGGGGAGAAATCCCTGCAGATTTTGGAAGAAAATAAGCGAGCAATATAAGAGCACTAGGCGTCTTCTCTTTCTTAAAACTATTGGCAAACCTCTTTTTAGCCATCCCAAAACACCTTACATACAAAGGTCCATGGGGCATGTGTTTTTTGAGCACTAACTTGCCTAGTTTACCGATGAAATGCCCGTTAATACAGTTTATTGTACCTTAAATTTCCTGATAAGAATTCTATAATAGACTGTTTGATAAAACGTCTTATTTCTCATTTAATTGCTTAAATTTACAGCTTAATTATTGTAAATAATTGTATGAGTAAACTTGTTATTGTGGGGACCGTGGCCTTTGATGCTATTGAGACCCCTTTTGGAAAAACAGATAAAATTTTAGGAGGAGCCGCAACCTATATTGGGTTGTCTGCTTCACAGTTTGATATAGATGGCGCTATTGTGTCTGTTGTGGGAGGAGATTTCCCGAAAAAGAATATCGCCCTTTTGGAAGATAAAGGCATGAACTTAGAAGGCCTTGAAGTTGTAAAGGAAGGGAAAACTTTTTTTTGGAGCGGGAAGTATCATAATGACATGAACTCAAGAGATACTTTAGCTACAGAGCTTAATGTGTTAGAAACATTTAATCCAGTAGTACCACAGGCTTATAAAGATGCAGAGGTGGTGATGTTAGGAAACCTGCATCCAATGGTGCAAATGAGTGTTATTGAACAAATGAACAATCCAAAAATGGTTGTCTTAGACACTATGAATTTCTGGATGGACATCGCTTTAGAGGATCTCAAAAAAGTAATTGCAAAGGTAGATGTTATAACCATTAATGATGAAGAGGCAAGACAATTGTCTGGAGCATATTCTTTGGTAAATGCGTCCAAGATAATTATGGACATGGGCCCAAAATACGTTGTGATTAAAAAGGGTGAACATGGGGCCTTAATTTTTCATGAAAACGAAATGTTCTTTGCTCCAGCATTTCCGTTGGCAGAAGTTTTTGACCCTACCGGAGCAGGAGATACTTTTGCAGGAGGCTTTACAGGATATTTAGCAAATACAAGAGATTATAGTTTTGAGAGCATGAAAAGAGCCATTATTTATGGGTCATGTTTAGCCTCTTTTTGTGTAGAAAAATTTGGTACAGAGCGCATGCAAAACTTAACAAAGGAAGAAATAGACATTCGCTTACATCAATTTAAGAGCTTGACACAATATGAAATAGATTTATCATAACAATGCGTCTCAAATTTTGGGATGTTTTTGATTTACATACATATAATTACTAATCTTTAATAAGATTCCCGCCTCTTTGGGAAATACATATGAGTGACGCTTTAAAACACGAATGCGGAATTGCGCTAGTACGTTTGTTAAAACCTTTGGAGTTTTACAAAGAGAAATATGGCACGGCTTTTTACGGAGTAAACAAAATGTATTTAATGATGGAGAAACAGCACAACCGTGGACAAGACGGTGCTGGTTTTGCAAGTATTAAACTAGACCCAACACCAGGAGAAAGATACATTAGTAGAGTGCGGTCTAATAAATCTCAACCTATTCAAGATATTTTTGCTCAGATCAACAATCGAATTAATGCTGAGTTTGAAAAAAACCCGGCCATTAAAGATGATGTTGCTGCTCAAAAAAAAGACATTCCTTATATAGGAGAACTCATGTTGGGTCATGTGCGCTATGGAACCTTTGGTGGCAATAGCGTAGAAACTGTCCATCCTTTTTTAAGACAAAATAACTGGATGCACCGCAACCTAATTATTGCGGGAAATTTTAACATGACCAATACTACAGAGTTATTCAAGAACTTAATTGATTTAGGGATGCACCCTAAAGAAAAGGCTGATACCATTACAATCCTTGAAAACATTGGTCATTTCTTAGACCAAGGTGTTGCCAGACTATACAAAAAAGCCAAAAAGCAAGGCTTATCCAAAATGGAAGCCTCTGCTCATATTATTGAAAATCTAAATATTGAAAAGATCCTAAAAAAGTCTGCTAAAAATTGGGATGGTGGCTATGCCATGGCAGGAATTTTAGGCCATGGAGATGCATTTGTATTGCGTGATCCTGCAGGGATACGCCCTGCCTATTATTATAAAGATGATGAGGTCGTTGTTGTTGCTAGTGAACGCCCTGTAATACAAACAGTTTTTGATGTAGCCTTTGAAGATGTAAAAGAGATAGCGCCAGGAAATGCAATTATCCTTAAAAAGGACGGAAGCATGAGTGTTTCAGAAATAGTAACTCCACTAGAGCGCAAGTCTTGTTCTTTTGAACGTATTTATTTTTCTCGCGGGAGTGATGCAGAAATTTACCAAGAACGGAAAGAACTAGGTAGATTAATCATGCCTAAAGTGTTAGCTGCGATTGATCATGATACCGAAAATAGTGTCTTTTCATTTATACCAAACACTGCTGAAACTTCTTTCTATGGAATGCTAGATGCTGCCCAAAATGAACTTAATAAACAAAAAAATGCAGCTATTTTAAGAGAAGGAGCGAACCTTACTTCAGTACGATTGAACGAAATACAAGCTCATAAAATACGCACTGAAAAGATTGCTATTAAAGATGTAAAGCTACGTACCTTTATTACAGATGATAGTAGTAGAGATGACTTAGTAGCCCATGTTTATGATGTAACCTATGGTGTTGTAAAACCTACCGATAATTTAGTTATTATTGATGATAGTATTGTGCGGGGGACTACATTAAAGAAAAGTATTTTACGAATGTTAGATCGCCTTAAGCCCAAACAAATTGTTGTGGTCTCTTCTGCTCCTCAAATTCGCTATCCAGACTGTTATGGAATCGACATGGCTCGACTAGAAAAGCTTGTCGCTTTTAATGCTGCTATTGAATTACATAAAGACAATGGTTCAGACGCCATTATTGAAGAGATTTATCATAAATGTAAAAAACAACTCTTACTTAAAGATGCGGAGGTTATAAACCATGTAAAAGAACTTTATGCGCCCTTTACAGATGAAGAAATATCAGATAAGATCGCTGAGATAATTTCAGAAGATAGCATTACAACAAAAGTAAAATTAATATTTCAGTCTGTAGATGATTTGCACAAAGCATGTCCTAAACATCTAGGAGATTGGTATTTTACAGGAGACTATCCAACCAATGGAGGGAATAGAGTCGTAAACAGAGCCTACGTTAATTTCTTTGAAGGAAATCCTGAAAGAGCATATTAATTGTTAAAATGCTGTCAATTTGCTAATTTTTAAGTCGTTTGTCGGCGTTTAATTTCACTTTATCCAAAAGTAGTGAAAGTTTTTTTGTTACTATAAAAATTATGATACATTTGATTCTTACCATAGCATAAGTAGGTTAAGTTCATGGTAAAATTTGGGGCAAAAAAAGGTAAACATCTCGTTTGCCTTTTTTTATGCAGTAAATTCTCAAGGTAGCGAGCGCAGCGTATTAGAAAAAGAAAACCCTTTACACCAACTAAAAATAAAGTAATAGAATTTTACAGCGCTTGCGTTATTTTAAATTAGCGATCATTACCTCGGTCATTCGGTCAAGACTTACTTCGTGTTTCCACCCCCAATCTTTTCTTGCCTCAGAATCATCAATACTTGCTGGCCATGAATCTGCTATGGCTTGTCTAAAATCAGGCTCGTACTCAATAGTAAAATCAGGAATATGCTTTTGGATGCTAATAGCAAGCTCTTCTGGATTAAAACTTATTGCGGCTAAGTTATATGCATTTCTAATTTTTATTTCTTCTGGAGCCGCCAGCATAATCTTAGTAGTAGCACGAATGGCATCTTCCATAAACATCATTGGTAAGGTGGTTTTGGCACTTAGAAAACAACGATAGTTTTTATCCTTTAAGGCTTTGTGATAAATATCGACTGCATAATCTGTGGTTCCTCCACCAGGAAGGGTTTTATAACTTATCAAACCAGGATAGCGTATGCATCGGACATCTACTCCATAACGTTCATAATAATACTCACACCACCGCTCTCCAGTTTGTTTGCTTATTCCATACACTGTAGAAGGTTCCATTACGGTATGCTGTGCTGTGTTTATTTTGGGCGTTGTGGGTCCAAAAACAGCAATACTTGAAGGCCAAAATATTTTTTTAATCTTATTTTCTTTAGCAAGGTTTAGCACATTAAACAAAGAGGTCATGTTTAAATCCCAGCCTTTCATTGGAAACTTCTCTGCAGTAGCACTCAACATGGCGGCCATTAAGTATACGTCTGTGATTTTATAGCGAGCTACTATCTTTAGGATAGCATCGTAATCCATCGCATCAAGAATTTCAAAAGGGCCACTTTCCATAACGGCATCACTAGCTTCACGAATATCACTTGCAATCACTTTCTGATTTCCGTACATATTGCGTAAACACATGGTAAGTTCGTTACCTATCTGCCCAGAGGCTCCAATAATTAAAATCCTTTTTTCCATAAAATTAATTCAAATTTTAATGTAAATATAGTGCTATTTACTACCATAAAACACACCATAAAACACACGTTTGGGAGAGAAAAGGTATATTTGTGTTAAATAAACGCTATTATGAAACGGGAACCCCTTTTTTTTGCCAGTATTGGGCTATTATTTTTTGTCTTGAGCTGTGTGGACACTAAAACATTAGACACACAAGCCAGTATAAAAAAAACGAGTGCTAGTAAACTATTTGGTGCAAGCAATAAAACACTGCCAGCTTTTTCTTCTAGCGCATCAAATTATATTGCTGAATGGCCGGTTTTTGAAGATGTTACAACAGAGGTATTGGCTATTAATGGAGCGTCATTAACTACAATTCAAGAACGAAGCACAATGCTAGTTTCCAGAATGGATTCATTGACAAAAAAGATACCTGACACCCTAAGAATCCAAGCAATCTCCTCTCGCGTTATTGTTGCCAAAACAAGAGCAGCTATTGTAAAGCAAGAAGCTAATAAAGGTAGAGTAGATAGTGTTGCCATGGAGGCAGCTATTTTAGAAATGAATACAGCAACAGCCAACTTGATTATTCAAATCAATGAAAAATTCGAAAAAGACAGCGAAGACAACAAGGTAAAAGACAACGAACAGAAAGAAATGTATCTTCGCAAAAAGCGGTTAGATTCTCTTTATAAAGCTGCGGTAAGAGACAAAAAGAAACAGGAAGCATCACTGTATCAGTTTGGTAATAAAAAGAATTAATCTAATCAAAATACTACGGGGTTTCTTTAAAGGTATATTCCAGTTTAGCGATTACGTTTATAGAATTAACCTGTTTGGTTGGTGCGTCAACTTCTGATTCCGTAAATTGAGGGGAAGTGAGATCAAGTTCCTTTGCTTTTTGAAAATAATATTCTTTTTTCTTTGGGTGGTTTGGGTGTACGGCATTAAAAACTAGGCCATAGGCGCTTTGTTTAATAATGCTTGAAATAATACCGATACAATCTTTTCTATGAATAAGGTTTACGGGCGCATTTCCGTCATCTAGTCCTGTTCTTCCCGCTAGGTACTTTACGGGGTGTCTAGCGCCCCCTATAAGCCCACCAAAGCGTACAATACTAGTGTTAATTCCGGTAG
Source organism: Minisyncoccia bacterium (assembly GCA_047616265.1). Lineage (GTDB taxonomy): Bacteria > Bacteroidota > Bacteroidia > Flavobacteriales > Flavobacteriaceae > Patiriisocius. The sequence continues at coordinate 5,223 of JBLHII010000040.1, read as the reverse complement.
CATTAAAGAATAATTGTTCTACTTGAAACAATTGCCTTCCGGCTTCTGTGTTTGGGAGCGGGATTACTTTTTCGGTAACTTTTCCTTGATTGTCGTTATACACAGAGGTACTGCTTATAAATATAATGTTGGCGACCTTAGATTTTAGAATTTCAGATAAAAAATGAGACATTTTTAAGACATAATCTGCCCCTGTGTTTTTTCTGAGTCCTGGAGGAATCATAATCACCAAGGTGTCTACCTGTTTTAAAAACCCTTGCACTGCGCCGTAAATTCCATCTTCTGTGCTATTAATTATATAAGCATCAATACCGCTTTGCTGAAGGGAGGTAGCCTTGCTTTGAGATGTTACAGAACCTTTTATAGTGTGCCCTAAAAAGGATAGATGTTGGGCAAGTGGTTTTCCTAGCCAACCTAACCCTGCAATTGCAATTGTTTTTTTCAAATTAAAATTTTAAAATTATTGTATTGTATCCTGTTTGCTCCCACCTTTTTGAATGCTAAATGATTTTTTGTTGATCACAGCATCTGTATTTATAAAGGGCTTAGGCATCATATTTTTTGCTCTTGGCATTACATTTAGTAAAGGATTACTCACTAAATCAAAACCGTATTCAAGTACTTTAAAGGTTGGTGAAGGCTCATTTTCTGGTAAGGTATATGAAACCTGTAACGAGTCTGTGTCTGCAATGTAGTATCTTAATAATTCATCGGATACTCTGTTAAAAAAGGGGTGTCCCAAACTATCATTTTCTGAAACATTCACGCCATTAAATTGTAGGGATGAAAAAGAAACTTCCTTGGCTGTATATAGCCGCATTTGGTGCGCATCTCGTTGGGGTGTAATGGTAAAACTAACGGCACGCATTCCATCATGGACACTATCATAGTTAATCGTTAGGTCAAACTCTGGAATCTCAACGACAGGTGCTTCTGCAGCGTATTGAAACCCTCTATTGTATTTGTTTCCTGCGGCACTTTCTATGTATGCCGATGCGGGTTTTGGCTCCTCTCCCAAATAGCTTTGCGTCCAAGGATCTAACATGGCATCATAGGTAACCCAATAGGCCTTTTTGGTGTCAAGGTTGTTATAGTAAGATAAGCTATTTGGCTTTTGGCGTATTTCAGAAAAAGAACTTTGAGTATGGGCTACTATAAAACACACCAATGCTAAGGCTAAAAATAGGTAGGACAACACGTTTTTAAGCTTATAAAACCCAAAAACGGGGAGTAGTAATCCAAACAATAAAACAGTAAACACACAACTAATCACAATATGATCTGACCCCAATCCAACAGGAAAAAACTGGATAAGTGGCGCGAATAAAAACACGCCAGGAGCAGCCAATAAGGCCATGCCGATTAAACTTGGGGTTTGAAACCTTAAAAGTAAAAACCAACTAAGGAGTCCAAAAAATACAGGAATTATAAAAAACGCCGCACCTTTTAAAAATACGAAAACAATCACATTAACAACCAACCATAAAAAAAGGGGTGCTGCAAATAGATTTACAACGCTGTTTCGTTTGCTAAAATAGCTGTATGCTTTACATAATATTCCCAAAGAAAGTGCTACAAAGAAACCAATATAGGCATGCCCATTATATTTAAAACCATGCTGTATCTCTTGATATTGGGGGTATACGTAAGTTATTAATTTCCAACCAAAAAATCCAAGGATTCCACAAATTGTAAGGGAGAGTAGTAGTGGAGAAAAACCTTTTAGAACACCATTGAGGTTTAGCTTGTGTCTAGAGAATCCATACCCTAAGACCACAAAAAATAAAACAAACGCAAGACAAAGCATAGGTAAGATCCATGAAAATGGATAGTAAATAAACTTCACCAAAGGCATATTTACGTATACAGCGTCAGTATCTGCTTTTAGCGTGCTTAAATCTGAGGTTGCAAAATAGTGTAGTAAAGGAAGCAGATAACTTCCTTGATGTTGCAGCGTTTCTATGTCTAGATTTTCTACTGTATCGTTGGCAGTATGGTAGTCATAGTGGTCGTCGATAAACGCAAAAAACATGCTTTCTATATTGCCGTCTTCTCTAAAAATAGTAGAATCTGTATCATTCGGAAGCATTTTATACACACTGTACATGAGGGATGACGCTACAGGATAGGGCACATCTGCCGCCGCAAAAGCTTTAATGAGGTTGGTGTTTCCACCATTGGTTTCAACAATCATGTTGCTAGGGCCACCGCTCCCACGAGCCTCAAAGTTAAGCACAAGGCCAATGTTCTTTGCCCAAGGATGTTTACTTACAAAGAGCGATGCGCCATCCAAACCAATCTCTTCTGCATCTGTAAAGAGCACAATAATGTCATTGACAGGTTTTTTGCCACTGGCACTGTAAGCACGCAAACTTTCTAGAATAGTTACCACACCGCTTCCGGCATCACTAGCTCCAAAAGAAGGCACTAAGGCACTGTCGTAATGAGACAATAAAACCAAAGCTTTTCCTGTGCCACTCCCTTTTAGTCTGGCAACAATATTTTTGGGTTTGATGAGTCCCTGGTATTTATTACTCAATACAAACTCTTCTTGCACCGTAGTTTCAAGCCCCAGTTTTTTAAGCTCTGAAATAATAAAACTCCGTACACGGGTATGTTCATCGGTACCGTGGTAATGTGGTGCTTGTGCAATTTCACGAAGCGGAACTAATGCGCGTTCTGCAGAGAATTCTGTATCTGAAGCAGATGCTAATGTTGCACTAGCAGGTAATAAGCTATTAAAACTTATGCCTATCAAAAATATAATGACAACAAACGAGGCAAGTGCACTAATGTATTTCATGACGAAGATTTAATTGTTTTAAAAGGAAATTCTTAACATTAGGCTCTGCATTTCAATACGAACTCATAAAATAAGAAGAAACCATTTTTTATAGTGTAACATCTACCTTAACGATCAAGTACCAATCATTCTCTAGCGCTAAGTATCCTTGATCATAGACATAATGATACACAGACCCAGTTTTAGTTACATATTGAGAGGTGTAGTATTTGAAATCAAAATGATGCTTTAGTAAGGTTTCTCTCTTTATTTTTGTTTTGTCTTTAGCATTCAGAGTCTTTAAGGTGCGGTAGTTTTTGCGCAATCGATTATTGATGTTTCGCACCAAATTACTACTGTCTTTATTTAGGCTGTTATTGTGTGAGTTACGACAGCCATCACTACAGAATTTTTTATCTGCGCGCCCCATGATTTTACCGCCACATTCTGGACATGTTTTCTCCATAGGTTAAAGATAGTGATTATTAGCCGTTTGTAAACAGGTGTCTTTAAATTGTATAAAATGAAGTGGCACTAAATAGGTTTGTGTAAGAAACAGATTAATATGCCTTTTTCTCACCTTTTACTGCATTGAAAACAGTTTGAAATACAATTCTAAGATCCATAAATATAGACCAATTTTCTAAATAAAAAATATCGTGTTTTACTCTGTTAATAATATCTGAGTCTGTTTCAACCTCACCCCTATATCCACTTACTTGAGCTAAACCAGTAATGCCAGGTTTCACAAAGTGACGCACCATGAATTTATCAATTCTTTCAGCGTACATGTGGGTATGACTTACCATGTGTGGTCTAGGACCAACTACAGACATGTCGCCCTTTAGCACGTTAATAAACTGCGGCAATTCATCCATGCTTGTTTTACGAATAATACGGCCTACTTTAGTAACTCTGGTATCTCCTTTTGTAGCTTGATATAAATCTGCGGTTAAACTTGGCATCATGGATCTAAACTTATAGCAGTAAAATTCCTTATAATCTAATCCATTCCTTTTTTGCTTGAAGAAAACAGGTCCTTTCGTTTCTAGTTTTATAAAGATTCCAAGAATAGGAGTTAACCAAGAAACCACAAATACGATAACCAATAGCGATAATAAAATATCAAAGGCACGTTTTATAAATTTATTAAAAGGTTCATCTGTTGGGATTTTTCTAAGCGACAAAATGGGTAGATATCCATAGTATGAAAAATCAAGTTTCTTGCCAAAAATCTCTTTATTGTCTGGCAGGAATTTTAAAACCTTTAAGTTATTGTCTGCAAACCCTATTACTTTTGCCATGCAAGAATCACTTAAAGCATTTACAGAGGCATATATTTCATCAATATTACTCTCGATTATTTCTTTGAAAACAGCTTCTATTTGTTTGTCCTCGTCGTGTTTGATGTCATACCTGTTTACAAGGGCATATCCATATTCGGTGTTTTGAGTAAAAAAGTTTTCAAGTTCTTTTGTTTTTTCATTAAGACCAAGAATAACGACCCTTCTCACATTTCCGCCAAGCAAACGTCTGTATTTTTTTAGCACATAATAAATAGAAATCTTGATTAAAAAGATCACAGCCATTACAACACCCACATATTTTAGAATGGAACTTGCTTCTTCTTGCAACTCAGGATAAAAGCCAAAGAAAGCAAATACCAACAGTAAAAAAACAAGGGCTTGTTTTGATGCTAATGTAAGGATGCCGGTAAATTTTGTGAACCTATAAATCTCATAAAAATTAAGAATTATTGAGCTGCTAACCCAGGCAATAGACATGAAGAAGATATAACTCGTGTAAGATGAGCTTTCTTCAAATAAAAGAAAGGCAAAGCCATGAATTATACATAAATCAATAGCATAAGAGATGGGCCTTAAAAACCCTGAATATCGTCCTCTTTTAAAAATCATAGACTTTAAGATCTTATGTGTTTTGAAAAATCTTTATGGTCACTTTTAAAAAGCTCTTCTTTCGTTAAACTTTTAAAATATTCAAACGTAATTTTCATTCCTTTTTCTCTAGACATTTTAGGTTCCCACCCTAAAATACTTCTGGCTAGTGTAATGTCTGGTTCACGTTGTAAGGGATCATCTTTAGGAAGCTCTTTATACACTATTTTTTGCTCGGTTCCCGTTAGTTTAATAATCTCCTTCGCAAAATCTAATATTGTTATTTCTTCAGGGTTTCCAATATTCACAGGCTCGCTATAGTCACTCAATAATAGTTTATATAAACCATCTATCTGGTCATCTACATAACAAAAAGAACGGGTTTGCGCACCGTCACCAAATACAGTTAAGTCTTCTCCGCGAAGCGCTTGGCCAATAAAAGCAGGGATAACCCGGCCATCATTGAGGCGCATTCTAGGGCCATAGGTGTTAAATATCCTGGCAATACGGGTTTCCATACCATGAAAACGATGGTAGGCCATGGTG
>JBLHII010000039.1:0-12535 GCA_047616265.1 Minisyncoccia bacterium | reverse complement strand
AAGGTTACACTGATCGGAAAAAAGTTGATAGTAAAAGACTCGGTATCAAAACAGGTACCCGTGCTATCCTCTATACGTACAAAAATCTGCTCGACTGTTCCTGTTATAAGGTACGTGGTTGGGTTTAAAATAGGCGAAGCGCCACTAGCGGCGTCAAAAAAATTATTATGATAGGTAATGATAAAATCTGTAGGGATTTGAGCACCTAAAACAACCGCATCATTCAATGTTAAATCAAAAAGACCTGTATTAGTGCCATTATCGCACTGAAATAAATCATCAGGGACATTGGCAATAGGCTGATTATTGAAAGTAACGTTTATTTCATCTGATAGCACACAAGTTGTATCTGCGGGGTCAAAAACCTCAACAGTATAAAAACCAGAGTTAGGAAAAGTCACAGTAAAGCTATCATCACCAACAGTACTTGGACCTTGAGATACAGCGTTGTAAAACCACTCGTAAGATAAGCCCGCTGTGCCAGCTGTATCTGCCGTAAGAACAATACCATTTGTAGTACATGTTTCTTGATCTGAACCTAAATCAAGAGAAAAAGGACTGGATGTAGTAATCACCACGTCATCGGAAACTATTGTTATTTCACCATCACAATTAAGATATGTTGCACGTGCTGTATAGGTTTCTGTTCCAGAAGGACATACACTAACAGTTGGTGTATTTGCTATAATGGTACCTGCGTCATCTAACCACTCAAAAGTTACGTTTGATGGACCATTAGGAGTAAAACGCCAGGCTTCAGAATTTGCAGACCAGTCACCTGTATTTCGTCCTGGAGGTGTATAGCCAAGAGTACCTGCTCCATTTTGTATTCCAATAACTGCATTACCATCATTCCAAGAACAACCAGAGGGCCTATCTAAAACATAAACTTCTATGACGTTAGTGGTTTCATAAATAACTATCTGAGAGGTCAAACGCTGCGTATTACATCCATAATAAAATATGTTTGGCATACTAACGACCATGGTTCGGCAGGGTGCCTCTCCCAAGACTTGATAATTTATATCTGATGTTGGTGGACTCGGCGCTGGATTAATATCCATGTAAACACCAAAAATGGTAGCTCTAAACAATGCTGGATTTGGGATTGATTCATCAAAACTCCATGCGCAAAAACCATTTGGCGGATTTGAAGCCAAGTCAAAAGCCACCACTCCATTAGATCCAATAACCATTTCATCATACGTACCTCCAAAAAAACAAAAGTTAAAAGGCAGATCAATAGCTGGAGACCAGACATCATCTGTATTTACTGACACAGTTGTACCACCAATATAAGGAAATGGCGCGTAAGGGATAGGGCTCACATCATAGCTTGTACTTTCTCCTGTTTCAAGATAAGTGGCACTTATGTCTACACAACCACCACTTGAGCAATTAACATTGGCATCTTCACCAGCATCAACATTAGGGCAACCAGGACCTTGTGAAAACACAGTTGCAAATGGGAGCAATAAAAAGGCCCCAACTAATAGTAAATTACAGTAATTAAAATTTTTCATAGCGTATCAATAATGCACGAAAATTAAGGAAATTTTATGAAATTATTACTATTTAATGCTACAAAATAATGAGGAGGAATCCCTAGATTGGATATTGGTATTTCATTATCTTTGTAAATAGTATTTAAGATTTTAGAAATCCAAAGAAATGGGAATAAAAAACGAGGTTCAAGTTTCAGAAGAAAATCATTTGGACCACCATAGTGCAAGTCAAGAAACTCCATTAAAAGCAGATGCTTTTGATATGTCTGATACAGATAAAATTGATAGTATTACGGAAGACGTTGAACGCATCATGAATACTTTAGGCCTAGACCTAACAGATGACAGCCTAAGAGGCACTCCAAAAAGAGTTGCCAAAATGTTTGTTAATGAGATCTTTGGCGGGTTACATCCTGCTCGAAAGCCCAAAGCATCTACTTTTGAAAATAAATACAAGTACAATGAAATGCTTGTAGAAAAAAACATTACCCTCTACTCTACTTGTGAACATCATCTACTTCCTATTGTTGGGAAAGCTCATATTGCATACATATCAAACGGAACAGTTGTTGGACTGAGCAAAATGAATCGTATTGTAGACTATTTCGCTAAGAGACCACAAGTCCAAGAACGCCTTACAATACAAGTTGTGAAAGAACTTCAAGCCGTTTTAGGTACAAAAGATGTTGCCTGCGTAATAGATGCAAAACATTTATGCGTAAACTCTAGAGGTATTCGTGACGTAGATAGCAGCACCGTAACTAGTGAATTTGGTGGTGCCTTTAAAAACGTAAATACCAGAAGAGAGTTTTTGGATTATATTAAATTTGACACTTCTTTTTAGTAGCTTTATATTTTCTGAAATATTAAATCTCAAAACATAAAAAAAAAGAAATGTGTACTTTATTAAATTAATGTCATCTGTAACCCAGCAATATAATCATGGAACTACACAACACACAAACACTTTTTATTTATAATTCTATTTCAAAAAAGAAAGAAAAATTTAGCCCTATTAACAAAGGAGCTGTAGGAATGTATGTTTGTGGTCCCACGGTATACAGCAAAGTACACATGGGGAATTGCAGAACATTCCTGTCTTTTGATTTAGTGTTTCGGTATTTAAAACACCTAGATTACAGCGTACGCTATGTTCGTAACATAACGGACGCAGGACACTTAGAGAACGATGGTGAAAGTGGCGAAGACCCAATTGCTAAAAAAGCAAAGCTAGAAAATATAGAGCCCATGGAAGTGGTTCAGAAATACACCGTTGACTTCCATGAAACCATGTCAAAATTTAACGCATTGCCTCCAAGTATAGAACCAACCGCTACTGGGCATATTATAGAACAGATTGAAATCATTAAAAACATCATAAAAGAAGGATATGGGTATGAAGTAAACGGCTCTGTATACTTTGATGTTAATACATTTAATAAAGACCACAAATACGGTAAATTAAGTGGGCGTACCCTAGAAGATATGATTACCAATACTAGAGAATTATCCGCACAATCTGAAAAGAAAAACCCACAAGATTTTGCACTTTGGAAAAAAGCCTCTCCCGAGCACATTATGCGATGGCCATCTCCATGGAGTGATGGATTTCCTGGCTGGCACCTTGAGTGTACTGCTATGAGCACAAAGTATCTTGGGCAACAATTTGACATTCACGGTGGTGGAATGGATTTAAAGTTTCCGCATCATGAATGTGAAATAGCACAAGCAGAAGCTGTTAACAAAAAATCTCCTGTAAACTACTGGATGCACGCCAACATGCTTACCCTAAACGGTAAAAAAATGGCCAAATCTACTGGAAACAATATTTTACCTGCCGAATTATTTTCTGGAGACAACACAATACTCAGTAAATCTTTTACTCCTGCTGTGGCTAAGTTTTTTATGTATCAGGCACAATACAGAAGTATTTTAGATTTTAGTGATGTCGCTTTGGTTGCAAGTGAAAAAGGGTATAATAGGTTGATGGATGCCTATAGAAGCATATCCAGTATCGAAGCTGGAGTGAACTCTAGCTATGATATTCCTTCCTGGAAACAATCGTGTTATGACGCCATGAACGATGACTTTAACAGTCCTATTTTGATTGCTCAGCTATTTGAGGCTGTAAAATATATCAATACCTTAAAAGAAGGAAAAACAAGCATTACAAAAGAAGACCTGCATCTTTTAGAAAAAACGATGCAGGTATTTATATTTGATGTTTTAGGCCTAACATACTTAGGCACAGAAGCTTCTGGAACTAATGATACATTATCTGGGGCTGTCAATTTATTAATTGAATTGCGTGATCAAGCACGTGCCAACAAGGATTTTGCAACCAGCGATAAAATTCGTGATGATTTGCAAGAAGTAGGTATTCAATTAAAAGACGGCAAAGATGGGACTTCATTTTCTTTAAACTAAGCACCTTCTGAAATGATACTATTTCAGAAAAACTCACACCTAAAAAGCCTTGATTACACAAGTTTTAATAGTGCCTTTTGTTTTTATTATTCGCATATATCAGCGAGTAGTATCTCCTTTGTTTCCAGCTACATGTAGATACACTCCTACTTGTTCCTATTATGCACTAGAAGCACTACAAACCCATGGCATACTAAAAGGAAGTTGGCTAGCTGTAAAAAGAATCGTACGTTGTGCCCCTTGGGGCGGTCATGGTCACAATCCTGTACCACCGAAAAATAGAAAAATATAGCATTTCAAAATCAATTCTAGAATAGTATATTTACTCAATAACAAAATAAATGTTTATGCACACTCTTACAATGGTCTGGAATCCAACTGACGGAATTGACCTTGGTTTTTTTAAAATTCAATTTTACAGTTTAATGTTTGTGGTTGCTTTTTCTTTAGGCTGGTTTTTAATCAAGAAAATTTTTAAATATGAGCAAGAGACTGAGAAAAATTTAGACAGCCTTTTTATATACATGGTGTTAGCTATCTTAATTGGTGCTCGCGTAGGCCATGTTCTTTTTTACCAAAGTGAACTTATTTTTCAAGATCCGTTATCCATCATCTTACCCTTTAGGTTTGTTCCAGAAATAGCGTACACAGGCTTTAGAGGCTTAGCAAGTCATGGCGCAGCTATAGCAGTGATTGTTGCCATGTATTTTTACAGCAAAAAAGTAATACAAAAACCAATGCTGTGGATACTCGATCGTGTAGTAATTCCTGTGGCTAGTGGTGCGATTTTTGTGAGAATTGGTAATTTTATTAATTCAGAAATTATTGGAAAAGCATCTGGTGATTTCTCTCTTGGTGTTCAGTTCCTTAAAGATAGTATTGGAGAAAGACAAGCGGTAGCAATTACAGGAATAAAAGCACCAAAAAAAGCATATGATGCCATTGTAAATGACCCTGCTTTTTCTGAAACATTAGCTGCGGTACCTTTTAGGCATCCTGCACAATTATATGAATCTTTTGGCTATATTTTTGTATTTTTAACACTCCTGTACTTTTACTGGAAAACAGATAAAAGCCAACAACTAGGTTTTTTATTCGGGCTCTTTTTGGTGCTTTTATGGACCGTACGTTTCTTTGTAGAATTTGTAAAAGAAGCACAAGTAGCAGAACGTGGAGAATGGTTTTTAAATACTGGCCAGTGGCTAAGCATTCCTTTTGTATTGATCGGTATTTACTTTATGATACAATCATACAAAAAGAAATACAGCAATGAACCACTATCTTAAAGTTACATCCATTTTCCTATTCGAAACACCTAAGCTTAAGAACTGCAATTAAAAAAACAAGGTTCCTACCAAACATACCCAAGTCAATAACAAAGTAGGCCTAACGGTATATAACCAAAATCCCGATCGAGCTAAAGACAGCTAGAGTACAGACCGCTATGAGCACTCATAAAACTCAAAGAGGGTTTCTGTTTAATGGAGAGCAGCTACGGTTTTTTTACCTGAAGAATACTGAAATTTAACTAAACATTCTTTACAAAAACGTCGCTAATAAAGTGATAAGAATTTAGCCAAAAACAAAACCATGGAACCCTACCTCACTCCCATCAAATACTCCTGTTAAATTTGTGCTTGAAATAAACGAAGATGCATAAGCGATCAATGCCATTACAAAAGGTGATTACGTAGCGTAGCAATTAAAAAATAAGGATCACCATAACAAAACACACTACATTGTTTTTATTTAAAGAAATATTAGGTGCCTTTGTTTTGAATAAACAAAGGGCTTCACTAGACAATAAGCAACTATATTATTCATATAGCGCAGTTAAAACAAAAAAGCCTTCTGGATATCCAGAAGGCTTTTTTTATACTAATTTAAAAGGAGCATACTAAGCTTCTACTTCTTCTTTTTTAACTTCTAATAAGTCATTTGCTTTTTTCTTTACAGTATCATACATTACCGGTGTAGCTATGAATAAAGAAGAATATGTTCCTACAACAACCCCTACCATCAAGGCAAAGATCAATCCACGAATAGATTCTGCTCCTATAAAGAAAATACATAATAATACAATTAATGTAGTTAATGACGTATTCAACGTTCTACTCAATGTACTATTTAAAGCAGTATTAATTACGTTGCTAAATGCCCATTTTGGGTTATCATTAAAGTATTCTCTAATACGGTCAAAGACAACCACGGTGTCATTTAATGAATACCCAATTACAGTCAAAATTGCCGCAATAAAAGATTGGTCAATTTCCATACTAAATGGCATAATGTTTTGTGTTAAAGAAAACACTCCTAACACCAACAATACATCATGGAATACAGCAACTACAGCTCCCAAACTAAATTGCCATCTTCTAAAACGAATTAAGATGTACAGGAATACTACAAATAAAGAACCGAACACAGCCCAAAATGAGTTCTCCTTAATATCATCAGCAATGGTAGGGCTTACTTTATAGTACTCCATAATACCAGCAACCTTTGCTTCGTTATCATCTTTAAATTGATCATATGTCATCCCAACTGGCAGGTATGATTTTACACCTTCGTATAATTTTACTTGTACTTCGTTATCAATCTCAGATCCCGTTTCACCTACCTTATACTTCGTTGTAATTTTCAACTGGTTATTTGCACCGTATGTTTTTGCCTGGGCACTCTTAAATTGTGTAATTAAATCTTTTTTAACCTCAGTTGCATCTACATCTTGTGCAAAACGAACTGTATAGGTACGCCCTCCAACAAAATCAACACCTTGATCTAAGCTGTTTGTAACAAGAGAACCAATACTTATGAGTATTAAAACAGTAGAAATTGCATAGGCAATTTTACGTTTGGCTAAGAAATTGATATTTACATTTTTAAATAAGTTTTTTGTTATTGGTGTAGAAAAAGCCAATGACTTCCCATTTTTTGTATAACTATCAACAAACAGTCTCGTAATAAAAATAGCTGTAAACAAAGAAGTAAGAATACCTATTAATAATGTAGTTGCAAATCCTTGAATAGGTCCTGTTCCAAATATTAATAAAATTAAACCGGTAAGCCCTGTTGTAATGTTGGCATCCAAAATAGAAGACAATGCATTTTGAAAACCATCCTTTATGCTGTCTTTTTGAGACTTCCCTTTGGCCATCTCTTCTCGTATACGTTCAAAGATAAGTACATTAGCATCTACAGAAATACCTATAGTAAGAACAATACCTGCAATTCCAGGTAATGTTAATACAGCTCCAAGACCTGCAAGTACTCCAAAAATGAATAGAATGTTTACAATCAAGGCAACATCGGCAAAAGCACCGGCTTTACCATAATATCCAATCATCCAAAACAATACTAGCAACAATGCAATACCAAAAGAAATCATCCCACTCGTAATAGCTTCCTGCCCTAAGGTAGGCCCTACAACTTCTGCCTGAATGATATCTGCAGAAGCAGGTAATTTACCAGCACGTAAAACGTTTGCTAAATCTTGTCCTTCTGTGATACTAAAGTCTCCAGTTATTTCACTTCTACCTCCAGCAATACCACCTGGTGATGTTACACCTGGTGCAGAGTATACTATATCATCTAATACAATAGCAATTTGAGATGAATTTTTATTTGCATTTTTGGTCATTTCTTCCCAAATTTTAGCGCCTTTTCCATTCATCTGCATAGAAACAGCTGCATTGCTAAACTGGTCATAGGTTTGAGCAGCGTCTGTTACAACACCTCCAGCCAATGGAGCCTTCATATCTCTGTTGCCTTTAATGGCAAACAAGCCAGAAGTCATTATTGTAGTTCCATTTTCTAACGCAGTTTCAACTGGCTTCTGCCAAATAAACTTAGTAAACCGTTGTTGCTGTGATAGTAATGCTCTAACCTGAGGCATGCGCAGGTATGAATTTACAACTGCCGTATCTTTTAAACGAAATGTTCCTAATACAGGACGCCCGTTAAACCCAGGAGACACTAGTTTTGAAAAGATCGGATTAGACTTTTCAAGTTCTTCATCTGTTTCTTCCACTTCCTCTCCTGCTAATAAATCATCAACTGCACTTTCACTATCTGTCTTAATAGGAGCTACCACTTGTTCTGCTGGAGTTTCGTTTGCTTGATTAATCTCAGCTACTTTGTTGTTTGCCATTTCTAAGAATGGTGCCATTTCTTCACTTTTATAAACATCCCAAAATTCAAGTTGTGCCGTACTTTGTAATAAATTAGAAACACGCTCTACATCTTTAGCTCCAGGTAATTCTACCAAGATACGTGCAGAGTTTCCAAGACGTTGAATGTTTGGCTGTGCTACTCCAAATTTATCAATACGCTTACGCAATACTTCAAAAGCAGACGTAATAGACTCATCAATCTTTCTGTTAATAACAGTCTTTACATCACTGTTACTCATATTAGCATTAATATCATCTTCCAATCCTTTGTTGAAGAAAATATCTGGAGACGCTAAAACCTTATCACCAGGCAAAGCCTCAAAAGCAGTATAAAAAGATTCTAAGAACGTATCTTGAGAGTCTTTTTGTAATTCACCTGCATTGGCAATAGCTTGATTAAAAGCAGGATCTTTGCTATTGTTTGCTAATCCTTTTAAGATATCCTGTACAGAAATCTGTAAGATAACATTGATACCTCCTTTTAAATCTAGTCCTTTATTAAGTTCTTTTTCTTTAGCCGTTTTGTAATCAATCCCCATCATGATAGGATAACTAGAAACACTATCAAGATACGCTGCTTCTGCAGCTGATCTCTGGTTGGGTTGATCTTTGGTGAACTTAGTATTTGCATACTCTGTTGCACTTTCTTCTACTGTACCTGCAAGATATGTGTATGATAATTGGTATAAACTTACCAAACCAAACAAAATCGCAAATAGCGTAATGAGTCCTTTATTTTGCATGTTGTTGTTTTTTATTGTCAAATTTTAATCGGGCGAATATATGATGTATTGCTCGATTTGACACTATGTATTTATAATAAAAATGATTGAGTGTGTTCTTTACCTTTTTAGAACGAAAAATAGAGCAGTCATTCTTTAACCAACAGTGAGAAGCACTGTTATGATTTCTGAAACACGAATACTTCAGAAGGGTTAAAAAACTTTATACGCGAGGTCCTGCTCGAACTTCGGGAATTTTGTGAGCGAACGGATTAATTTCTAGTGATTGATTTCTTTGTAATATAAATGAAACCTTTTCAATTTTATTTTTTTCTGTTACTTGGCAGCAGTGCAATGAAACATGTACATCTGGAATAAAACATCTATGCGTTTTAGTCTCAAAAGCTAGGATGAGCCCGTTTAAATCTGAGTCTAGATCAGACTGCTGTTGGATTTCATAAACATCTAGCTTATAAACAGAAGTATTATCTGCAGGAGTATCGGTATTCTTGGAAGTCTCTGTATGCGTGTAATCTAGAACCAAATCGTTTGCTGAAGACAGCATGTCTTTGATTGCGATGGTATCAAAAGCACTATAGTAAGTTATTTTTAAAGTTCCTGTTTTAGTTTCTTGAACGTTAATATTCTTTGCACCAATAGTTTCTAGCTGCGTTTTAACACTTGCAATGGTCTGTTGAGCATTTGCAAACGTAACATCATCATGAGCAAACTCAACAACTATTTGTTGATTAGGTACGGCAATTTGTTCTAAACTAATTCCTATAAGAACTAGCAACACTATAAAGGACCGAACGTACCATTTTGTTTGCATGTGAACAAATATAAAAAATAAAGACTGTATTGCTACAGTCTTTATAAATATAATACGATAAAAATTAAGGACTTAGAATTCTAACAAACCATTGGTTTTAGAAACACCTGCAGCACTTTCTTGCATGTGTGCTTTTTCTGCGTCATTTAAATCAATGTTTACAATTTTTTCAATTCCATTTCTACCTAATACCACAGGAACTCCAATACATAAATCATGTAAACCATATTCTCCTTCTAATAGTACAGAACAGGGAAATATTTTCTTTTGGTCACAAGCAATTGCTTGCACTAAACCAGATACTGCCGCACCTGGAGCATACCAAGCAGAAGTACCTAACAAGCCTGTTAGTGTTGCGCCACCTACTTTAGTTGCTTCTCTTACCTCATCTAAGCGATCTTGAGATATAAATTGGGTTACGGGAACACTGTTTCTTGTAGCCAAACGTGTTAAAGGAACCATTCCTTTGTCACTATGTCCTCCAATTACCATTCCATCAACATCACTAATAGGAGCCTCTAGAGCCTCTGCCAAACGATACTTAAAGCGGGCGCTATCTAAAGCACCACCCATTCCAATAATTCTATTTTTTGGTAATCCAGTAACTTTATGTGCTAAATACGTCATCGTATCCATTGGGTTACTCACTACAATTAAAATGGTGTTTGGAGAATGCGCCACTAAACTTGTAGCGACTGTCTTTACAATACCTGCATTAATACCAATCAACTCTTCACGAGTCATTCCTGGCTTGCGTGGTATTCCACTTGTAATAACACAAATATCACTATTGGCTGTCTTCCCATAGTCATTTGTAGATCCTACAATACGGGTATCAAAACCATTTAATGAAGCTGTTTGCATTAAGTCCATCGCTTTTCCTTCTGCAAACCCTTCTTTAATATCTAATAAAACGACCTCACTTGCAAAATTCTTAATTGCAATATACTCTGCACAACTAGCACCTACGGCACCTGCACCAACAACTGTTACTTTCATATTTATCTTCCGCGAAGGCGGAAATCTTATTTGTGGTTTGTGTTTGACTTACAAACCGAATTAAACTTAATTTTATGTTTTCCGAAATTTGATGATTCAAAAATTTCGATGCAAAAATACAATTATATGTAGGAAATATAAGAAGTTCTTTATAATTTATAATGTATTGAAAAGTTGGTGTTTATAAACTTCCCAATAGTCACGTTTGACGCTAGATACCAATTATTCATATGGTAGTTTACACCTACATTTCCACGCATCATCGTGCTGGTATCCTCAAGCGCTGTAAAAGCCTCATTAAGAAGGCTTAAAAAAAAGGCACCTTCGCCATCCATTGTATAATCAAATTGATTAGCAGACATTGCAAAAGCACCTACAAATTCAAAGGAACGATATCGCTTTGAACCTATAAATTGTAAGGTTACAGCATCGGCGTCTACCGCCAAAGAGTTAATTACAGCTAAAGCTGGTTCCTCTGGATTTGTAGGAGAAATCTCAAAGTCGTCAATAAAAATTTTAGAATCAAATAACGAATATGCTACTTGCACCGCTATTTGTATTGCTGTATCATCTGCATCACTGCCATGCCAATATTGGCTAATATTATGCTTAATAGCACCACCAAAGGTTTTGTATCCAGAGGCATCAATCTTAATTTCAGGGACATATTGTAGCGTGAGCTCTGTTTGCTTCCAAAGACCAATAGATCCTTGAAGGTAAGGATAATAGAACACCTTTTGTGTTGCTCCTTCAAAAGTTTGCAATTCATAGGCCTCACCATTTAATGAAAAATCATAAAACACATCGGTATCACCACCCAAAGCAGTAGGTACTTCTGCAGAAGTAGCATCACGAATTTTAAGGCTAATAAAATCTGTATCACGTACTGTAAATGATTTTTGACTATTAGAAACAGGCAATGCATTAACATGAAATGACACATCTAGTTCAAACAACTCTAAACTCTTTGCAGAGCTATACCAAGATCCTGTAGATTGGTACACTGCAGCTTCTGCAGCTGGAGAAACGTATTTATTACTAATAACAAGCATGTCCACCAAAAAGTCTTCTACGTCTGCTATATAGGTGTTTTGACCAAATGCAGCAATTGGAAATAGAAGGAAAAAGGCAACATACTGAAGCACTTTTTTTACTCGAACCATCTGATTATGCATCAATATTGGCGTAAATAGCGTTCTTTTCAATGAATTCTCTACGTGGTGGTACTTCATCTCCCATTAACATTGAGAACACTCTATCTGCCTCTGCACCATTATCAATAACAACTTGACGAAGTGTTCTAAAATCTGGGTTCATCGTTGTATCCCACAGTTGGCTGGCATTCATCTCCCCAAGACCCTTATACCTTTGGATCTTACTACCATCACCAAATTCTTTCATAAACTCATCTCGTTCTGCATCATTCCAGGCATATTCCTTTTTGGCTCCCTTTTTAACTAAATACAAAGGAGGTGTTGCAATATATACATATCCATTTTCAACCAATTCTTTCATATAACGGAAGAAGAAGGTTAAAATTAAAGTAGATATATGACTACCATCGACATCGGCATCACACATAATTACTACTTTATGGTATCTTAACTTCGAAAGGTTAAGTGCTTTACTGTCTTCTTCGGTACCAATTGTAACCCCTAAAGCAGTAAATATATTTCGTATTTCTTCATTTTCAAATACTTTGTGCTGCATCGCTTTCTCTACATTCAAAATCTTACCACGCAGTGGCAGAAGAGCTTGAAACTTTCTATCACGACCTTGCTTAGCTGTACCACCTGCCGAATCTCCTTCAACCAAGAATACTTCACATTTTTCTGGATCTTGCTCAGAGCAATCACTCAGTTTACCTGGCAAACCACC
>JBLHII010000038.1:0-13079 GCA_047616265.1 Minisyncoccia bacterium | reverse complement strand
TAATTAAGCCTGGAGATCCAGAAAACTCGGTTATTTACTATCGCCTTAATGCAATTGCAGAAGATGAGCGCATGCCATTATTAGGAAGAAATATTGTTCATGATGACGGTGTAGCTTTACTAAGAGATTGGATTACCAGCCTAGATACTCCCTGCGAATAATGCTTTTCAAAACAATATAAATTCCCCGTTTGCAACCAATTGCAGGCGGGGAATTTTTTTTTGTTATCTTTAAGTAACAATAACGCTACCTAAACCATTATTATGAATTCAACTTTCACAACTATTTTACGGGTATTATTAAGCCTTTCCTTATTAATCTTTGGAATAAACAAGTTCACTCCATTCATCCCGCTCTTTGACATGCCCATAGCGGCTGCTAATTTCATGGAATCTCTAAATAGTACTGGATATGTTTTATATGTAGTTGCATCTCTAGAAATCATTATTGGTTTATTGTTGCTTATTAAAAAATGGGTGCCCTTTGCCCTTATTTTATTAGCACCCATAGTCGTTAATATTTTGCTTTTTCATGTTTTCCTAGATGTCTCTGGGGTATTTGTTGCTGTTTTTATGTTGGCAATTACAGCAACACTGATTTATAAATATTGGAAATCTTACAGGCCTTTATTCCAATAGGTGACAAAGCAATCTTTTTAAAGTTTAAACAGGCCGTTAATCCCTCTTTTGGCCCTTGTTTTTTATGTATTTTTATAAAAAAATTCAACCTTATGAAAAACCTCCTGCTTCCTGTTATTACAGCCCTTTTATTCGCGGGATGTACTACTGGTAACATTTCAAAAAATGAAAAAATTTCTGTGACGTACCCAAGCACCAAAAAAGTAGACACTGTTACTAATTATTTTGGAACAGACGTAAAAGATCCTTACCGATGGCTAGAAGACGACATGAGTCAAGAAACGGTGGCGTGGGTGAAAGAACAAAACAAAACCACGTTTAACTATTTAGAAAACATTCCTTTTAGAGCGGCCTTAAAAAACCGTCTTACCTCGCTTTGGAATTATGAAAAGGTAGGAGCTCCTTTTAAAGAGGGTGCCTACGCTTACTTTTATAAAAATGATGGCCTCCAAAACCAGTATGTAATCTACCGCTACAAGATAGGAGATGACCCTAGTAATGCCGAAATTTTCTTAGACCCTAATACCTTTACAGAAGATGGAACTATTTCGCTAGGAGGTCTTAGTTTTAGCGATAATGGGAAAATGGCGGCCTACAGTATCAGTGAAGGTGGAAGTGACTGGCGAAAAGTGTTAGTCATGAATGCCGAAACCAAAGAGATTATAGAAGACACCATTATTGATGTAAAATTTAGCGGAATATCTTGGTTAAAAAATGATGGCTTTTATTACGCTAGTTACGATAAGCCTAAAGGAAGTGAGCTTTCTGCTAAAACAGATCAGCATAAACTATACTATCACAAACTAGGGGATTCTCAAAAAGAAGATGCCCTTATTTTTGGAGGCACGCCTGCAGAAAAACACAGGTATGTTCGCGGTGGCACAACAGAAGATAATCGATATCTTATTGTTTCTGCTAGTGTGTCCACCTCTGGTAATAAATTATTCATAAAAGACCTCAGCAACCCAAACAGCCCGTTTGTAACGGTGCTAGATGATACAGATAGTGACACCTCTATTATAGATAATGATGGTAGCAAGCTCTACCTTGTAACAAACCGAAATGCTCCTAACAAAAAAGTAGTTGCCGTAGATGCCTTAAGCCCAGAGCCAGAAAACTGGAAAGAAGTTATTCCCGAAACAGATAATGTATTGACCGCAGGGACAGGAGGTAGTTATATTTTTGCAAACTATATGGTAGACGCTGTAAGCAAAACCAAACAATATACTTTTGAAGGAAAATTTGTGCGTGACATTGAGTTGCCTGGAGTTGGAACTGCAGGGGGATTTAGCGCCAAAAAAGAAGACACACAATTGTACTATTCTTTTACAAACTACATAACCCCTGGTAGTATTTATTCTTTTGATATTGCTTCTGGAATATCTCAGTTGTATAAAAAACCTGCTATCGATTTTAACCCAGAGGAGTATGTAAGTAATCAAGTATTCTACACTTCAAAAGACGGTACGGAGGTGCCTATGATAATTACACACAAGAAAGGGCTTGTATTAGACGGCACAAACCCAACCATTCTCTATGGCTATGGGGGGTTCAATATTAGTTTAACGCCTAGCTTCAGTATTACCAATGCCGTATGGATGGAGCAAGGGGGTATTTATGCTGTAGCCAATCTTCGTGGGGGTGGTGAGTATGGTAAAAAATGGCACAATGCCGGTACCAAATTACAAAAGCAAAATGTTTTTGATGACTTTATAGCAGCTGCAGAATATCTAATTTCAGAAAAATACACCACACGTGATTACTTAGCAATTCGCGGAGGATCTAATGGAGGTCTTTTAGTCGGCGCAACCATGACGCAACGTCCAGATTTAATACGCGTAGCACTCCCTGCTGTAGGCGTACTAGACATGTTGCGTTATCACACCTTTACCGCAGGAGCTGGTTGGGCTTATGATTATGGAACCGCAGAAGACGACAAAGAAATGTTTGAATACCTAAAAGGATATTCTCCAGTACATAACGTAACCGCTGGAACAAAATATCCAGCTACAATGGTTACAACGGGAGATCATGACGATAGAGTGGTCCCTGCACATAGTTTTAAATTTGCAGCAGAACTACAACACAAACAAGCTGGAGCCAGCCCTGTTTTAATAAGAATTGAAACAGATGCTGGGCACGGAGCTGGAACTCCGGTAAGCAAAACTATTGAACAATATGCAGACATTTATGGCTTTACGCTCTACAACATGGGGTATAGGGTCTTACCAAAAAAAATGAATGAAGGTGTAAAACAATAACACACTTATACAGACAAAAAGCCACGAGTACTAAGAAGAACACACTTCGTGTAAGTCGCTTTTTTAGCACCCCCTTTTCCTTATGCTAAACGTTACTATTGACCAATTTTCGTATACAAGTGCTCCCGAAGTTTTAATATTAGAAGACATTGCTTTTTCTTTAGAAGCAGGAGAACACCTTGTTGTTTTAGGGGAGAGTGGTTGTGGGAAATCTACCTTACTACACTTAGTTTATGGATTGCTACACCTAGAACATGGTGCTTTATCTTGGAAGGACAACCCGCTTCTGGGGCCGAAACACAATCTAGTTCCTGGAGAAGGTGCTATGAAATTAGTAGCACAAGAATTTAATGTAATGCCTTATATTTCAGTGGCCGAGAACATCGCCACGCACTTGAGCCGTAATAACAAAATAGAAGATGCGGCTCGCGTAGAAGAGCTTTTGATTGTCGTTGCTTTAGAAGCGCACAGAGATACTAAGGTGAAAAACCTAAGTGGTGGTCAAAAACAAAGGGTTGCGCTCGCAAAGGCGCTCGCAAACACCCCAGAAGTAATCCTGCTAGACGAGCCCTTTAGCAATATAGATACTTTTAGTAAAAACAAACTACGCCGTAATTTATATGGGTATTTAAAAGAAAAAAAGATTACCTGTATTAGCGCCACCCATGATAGCGATGAGGCTTTAGGTTTTGCTGATACCATACTTATGCTGCGCAATGGAAAGAAAGAAATGATAGGAAGCCCACAAGAGATTATCTCAAGTCTTAAAACACCTTATCAGGCTGGTTTTTTTGGTTCTGGGTCTGTTATAGATACCGGTGTCTTTGAGGAGGTTAAAAAAGGGAGTCTACGCACGGTATTACCGCATGAGCTAAAAATATCGAAAACACCTACAGCTGTCTGTGGGGTAGTTTCAAACCAGTACTTTAAAGGTCATTACTACGAGGTGGAAGTGCAAGTAACATCAGGTGTTTTATTTTTAAATCACGCTACATTACTAGATGAAAAAACAAAGGTATACATAGCATTGGTATAAAATATGACGGCTAACTAGCTTTTATCTTTAAAGCAAGTTCCACAAAATAGAGAAGGCGCCTAGGAGTATCAATATAGAACATGCTGTAATCATGTGGTTGTGCCTCAGTTGTTTAAAAACAAATAACACGCCTTGTATGGTCGCCAAAAAGACGGCTACAATGAGCAATTGACCAGCTTCAATACCTAGGTTAAACCCTAATAAAGACCCTGCCAAATCATCTCCCTCAAAAAGAGTCATTTTCAAAAAGTTTGAAAATGCCAAGCCATGAATACACCCAAAAAGTAATACCAGCCCATACAATAGCTGGTGGTTAGTTTGGGAGGGTCTATACACCTTAAAAAGGTTGTTTGCACAGGTTATGATAATAGTCCCGGGAATAAAAAGTTCAATAAGATTCCGCGGCGCTGTAAATACATCAAATACAGAAAGCAACAATGTAATGCTGTGGCCAATAGTGAAAGCAGTAATAAGCCATGCTAATTTTTTCCAGTCCTTGAGGCTAAAAAATACAGTTATGGCCAGAATAAAAAGCAAATGATCTATGCCGTCTATATCTAAAATATGAGCCAAGCCTTGTTTAAAAAATAGTACTCCTGTTTCCATTATGAAATGCTGCTAATGGTATAGGTGGTATCTCGAAACACAAAAGAATCTCCTTCTTGCTTTCCCAATAGCACCTTTCCTATTGGGGTTTGTAAGCCAATACAAAAAAATGAAACGTTTTCATGCTGTAAAACTCCTAAAGAAATACTTAAGAAAAAGCGCCCTTGATTTGTGGTAACCAAACTGCCTAAGTGGGCGTGTGTTGGAGCGCTTGTAATGTCTATTTTATATAAGACCTCAAGCGTTTTTTCAATTTCTGCCAGGCGCTCTCCCGCTTGTTCTCTATCTATTTGAAGCATCGCTCGCGCTGTTTCATGTTTGTCTCCAGCACTGCTTTTTGTGGCATCCTCTAAAGACGCAACAATGCCCTTAATTTTATCTTGAATCGTTTTGTATTTCCCTGCTACTTGCGCTGTGCAAGACTGAAACAAATGCTCTTTGATTGTTATTTTAGCCATTGTTTATACTATATCTCTTTTATGATTGTGAGGATAGTTCTGCCAATTCTTTACCAATAGTGCTCCCAATAGCAATGCCCATACCACCTAAGCGAACTCCACAATATACCTTAGGGTGCATTTGTTTTACAATGGGTTTTTTTTGATTGCCCACACCCATAATACCGCTCCAACGACTGTCAATTTGAAATGGAGTTTTAGGTAAAATTGTTTCTCTAAGAAGTTTTTCTAAATGATCTTGTACGATACTTGTAAGACCTGCTTCTGAGGTGTTTTCTGTTTTAAAGTCTAGGTTTCTGCCACCTCCGAATAAAATTCTATCATCAATATTCCGAAAATAATAATACCCGCAATCTAGATGAAACGTCCCTTTAACCGCTAGATTTTTAATAGGTTTTGTGACCAAAACTTGCGCTCTAGCAGGGGTTACATTTTCTTGCAGTAGTTGTTGCGCAAAACCATTGGTGGCAATGCATATTTTTTTTGCTGAGACAGGTGTATTATGTATGGTAAGAACTGGTGTCGTATCGTTTTCTGAAATGCTGTCAACAGGGGCGTTATTTACTATCAAAACACCCTCCTCCGTGGCTTTTTGAATAAGCGAAACCATCATCTTTCCAGTATCTATTTGCCCTTCAAATGCATTGAACATAGCCTTAGGAGCTACGTTCTCAAAGCCAAAGGGGGTGTCAACTACAGAAAATACGGGAGCATTAAAAACAGGATACAATAATGTGTTTATATACGCTATCTTTTCTGTGCATTTCTCAAAAAGAGCAATGTCGGTTTCTAAAAACAGTTCATGTCCTCCCCACTCATTATAGGCAATGGCGTCATCCCCCAGGGTTGTTCTAAGTTTTTTAAGCCCCTCTAGACGTTGTGTAATCAGGGCAACAACTTCTGTTTCTGTATGTGTTTTAAGGTCTTCTAATATTTCAGAAATACTGCCAAAACAAGCAAATCCTGCATTTTTAGTGCTGGCTCCGCTGGGTAACATTCCTTTTTCAAACACAACAATTTTAGCATCTGGATGAAGTGCTCTTAATTCTAGAGCACAGGTAAGTCCAACAATTCCACTGCCAATGATAGCAAAGTCTATGTTGGTAAACCATGACTTGTGTTCCCAATAGGATAGATTCATAAATAGTATTATATTTAAGCCTGTTTGCTTAGAGCAATTTGCTTTTATAAATTTAATTACATTCTGATGAAAACCAACTACAGACTATTACTTGTTTTTATTTTATTCTCTTTTATCTCATTTTCTCAACAACCTGGAGATGAAGTTGAAATTCAAACCATAGCATTTGATGGCTATCCTGTAGGACAGGGTTGGCTTGCCCCAAGAGAGGGCTTTTTTGATTTTACCTCTTTGGAAGGGCTGGATTTTGAAAAAATATACATTAAATATAAACTAAAGTGTGACCCAACTCAAAATCCAAACTGTGGCGAATGGGATTACCTGTCATACCTAAAGATTATTGAGCATACGGGTAAAGGGCTTCACCCTAACTATTATATTGGTGGCAATGGGGGTTTAACACCTACTAGTTTTTCTTACATGAACAATACCGCTTGGAACTATACTCCTAGACATGAACAAACCATCATTTTTGACGACCCTTCTTCGCTCTCTGAGTACCCTGTGGGTAACGGAACACAAGAGGTTCAAGATCCTTTTAACGCCTCTTTAGAAGACTCTCAGATACAGTATTTGTTTAGGCAGTCTGAGCTTGTGGCCTCTGGCCTAACTCCCGGAGATATTACAGGAATGCAGTTTAATATTCTTGATGCCGGAGGAGAGATGCAGCACCTTAGAATTGGTCTAAAGGCAACCACACAAAATGAATTGCAAGAAAATGAGGTCATTACAGATTTTGTAGAGGTATTTGCTAAAGATTTAGCCTTTAGTGATACAGGCTGGCAGCATATTGATTTTCCTTCTTTTTTTAACTGGGACGGGTTTTCAAACATCATTCTGGAGGTTGCCTTTACAGGTAAAGCAGGCGCAAGTGCTGTGTCTTTAAGTGGTAGTACCTACTCCTGGGATTGCGCTTCACAAGCAGCAACTACAGACGCTTATTTTAATTTTAATGGACCAGACAAACTGCAAGTACCTACCACAAACCTTAGCGATATAGAAAATGAGGTTACGATTTCATTTTGGCTAAACGGAAATGGGGAGCAGCCACAAAACGATAGTGTTTTCGATGTACATGACGAAAACGGAAATAGAGTTCTAAACATCCATTTACCGTGGAGTAATCAACGGGTTTATTGGGACGCAGGGGACGCCTCAGGGTATGACCGTATCGATAAAGAGGCCGATAATATAGCTCAATTTAAAGGTGTTTGGAACCATTGGGCATTCACTAAAAATGCAACCACTGGTGTAATGAATATCTACCTCAACGCAGAATTGTGGCACACCGGCACGGGGCTTAATAAAGTAGTGGGTAACATCGCTAATTTTAACCTTGGAAGAGGACAGTCGAATGCAGATGATTTTTATGATGGTAAGCTAGATGATTTCCAAATCTGGTCTGCAGAGTTAGACCCTGCTACTATTGCTAATTGGATGCACAAGGATGTTGATGCCAGCCACCCTAATTATTCAGCGTTAAAGGTGAACTACACGTTTGATCAAATCACCACAAATTATGAGACTCTTGAGGGGGTTTTAGAGCAGCAAACACCCCTTTACGGAGTTCCTCAATTAAAAAGCTTTAACGGCAAGCACTTTAAAAACTTTACAACAGCTACAACAAGGCCAAATGTAAAATTTAATCGCAACAGCGCTACATATACTATAAATACAGAGCTTATTTTAGACTCTATTGCTAAAGGAAAAGTGATGGTAGAAAAATACCTGCAATTAGTTGCTGGTGAAATACCTGTTTTGGATGAGACGCTTTATGTAAACCCAACATACTATAGCAGTTATGAATATGATTCAAATTTGATTGCAACAGATTCTATAGCTGTTGCTCCAGACGTAACGCTTGTTTTAGAGCAAATTGAATACAACACCACGGTTCCCGGAGAAGAAGTGCTAGTGCCTTGGGAGATTGGCCGATATATAACACCTTACGGTAATGGGCTTTCTTTGGGTGATAATGGATGGACATGGATTTTTGATGTTACCGATTTTCAACACCTTTTTCAAGGAGATGATGTACACATTCAAGCTGGAAATTTCCAAGAATTACTTGACCTGAAGGTCGTTTTTAAAGTGGGTACACCCTCCCGAGAATTGTTAGGTATTCAGAGTTTATATTCTGGTAATTATAGTTTAAATAGCTTCGATGATTTGGTTGTAAACACCACCGTGCCGCTCAACCCAGAGGCAGAGATGTTTTCTGTAAAATCAACCCTAACAGGACATGACTTTGGGGCAGGTAATAACTGTGGAGAATTTTGCAATAACACACATAGAGTGCTTGTAAATGGAGAGGAACAGTACAGTTGGCAAATCATGCAAGAATGTGGTGAAAACCCACTCTACCCTCAAGGTGGAACGTGGATGTATGACAGGGCTGGATGGTGTCCAGGAATGCCTGCAACGGTGCAGAACTTGGATATTACTCCGTTTATTAATGTTGGCGTAGACACCACAACAGACATAGATTACAACATAGATCAAGATCCCTACGGAAACTATGTTACAGAAATCTTTTTTGTAGAATATGGGTCTCCAAACTTTAGCAATGATGCTTCTTTAGAAGAGATTATTGCTCCCAACATTTTTAAACTAAATACTCGGTTTAACCCAACGTGTGGCGAGCCCGTTATTAGAATTAAAAACACTGGAGAAAATCTATTAGAATCTGTAACTGTAACATATGGTGTTCCAGGAGAGACGCCCTATAGTTATACCTGGACAGGTGCCTTAGCATTTTTAGAGGAAGCAGTAATCATTCTGCCTGCGATTGAAGTTGGTAATTACTACCAAGGATCCACCTCCTTTGAAGTGAGCCTAAGCGAGCCTAATGGTGATGTGGACCAATACGAGTTTAACAACAGTCTTACCTCAGAGTTTGAGCCCGCTCCAATTCATCAAGAACAATTGGTAATTGAATTTAAAACAAATAACCGCCCCTTTGAAAACAGCTATAAGGTTTTTGACACTGCCGGAACTATTATGTTTGAAAGAGATTTTGATGACTCAAACACAACCTATACAGACTTAATTAATCTTCCTCCGGGATGCTATGAACTTGTGGTTTATGATACCGGCGGCGATGGAATGAATAACTGGCCTTCAAACCACGGGAACGGGATCATCCGTTTAAAAAACTTGAGCGGATCAACAATCACTCTTTTACAAAGATGGTTTGGAGAGACTATAAAATATATCTTTAGAAATGATGCTGCTTTAAGTACAGAAGACCAAGTAAATAGTTTGTTTTCGGTCTACCCAAATCCTACCGACAATGCCTTTACGGTTTCACTAGTAAATAGCTCTGACCCTTTTTCAATGGAAGTGTTTAACATATCGGGGATGTCTATTTATAAAGAAGAAGAAATGAGTCCTACAAATAATAGCGTAGACGTGTCTAATTATAGTAGTGGAGTGTATTTACTATACCTAAAGACCGCAAATGGAAACACTCAGGTTAAAAAACTGATTGTTAATTAACAATACGGTTTTAGGCCGCACAAAAAAAGTGCTATTTACATTTAGATAGCACTTTTTTAATCTCATTATGTTTCTTTTTACTCTTCCTCTACAGGGTCATTCATCTTCCATGTGTCCATAAATGCGGTAGTATAATTCCCGGCCACATAATCTGGATGGTCCATAAGTTGACGGTGAAATGGAATGGTTGTCTTAATTCCTTCAATTACAAATTCATCTAGTGCGCGCTTCATTTTGTTAATGGCCTCCTCACGTGTTTGTGCGGTCGTAATTAGCTTAGCGATCATAGAATCATAATTGGGCGGGATAGAGTATCCTGCATACACATGTGTGTCTAAACGAACACCGTGTCCTCCTGGAGCATGAAGCGTTGTTATTTTGCCAGGCGAAGGTCTAAAGTTGTTGTATGGGTCTTCTGCGTTAATACGGCACTCAATAGCGTGTAAGGAAGGGAAGTAATTTTTGCCAGAAATGAGTGTTCCTGCAGCAACTAGAATTTGCTCACGGATTAAATCGTGGTCTACTACTTGCTCTGTAATTGGGTGTTCTACTTGGATCCGTGTATTCATCTCCATGAAGAAGAAATTACGATGTTTGTCTACTAAAAACTCTACGGTTCCGGCTCCTTCATATTTAATATATTCGGCAGCTTTTACAGCAGCATCTCCCATTTTCTTTCTAAGAGCGACTGTCATAAAGGGGCTTGGCGTTTCTTCGGTCAGCTTTTGATGACGCCGTTGTACAGAACAGTCACGCTCACTTAGATGACATGCGTTCCCTTTGCTATCTCCGATAATTTGAATCTCTATATGGCGTGGCTCTTCAATAAGCTTTTCTATATACATGTCGTCATTACCAAAAGCTGCTTTACTTTCTTGTCTGGCAGACTCCCAAGCATCTTGTAGCTCCTCTTCTTTCCAAACAGCACGCATTCCTTTTCCACCACCACCTGCACTTGCTTTAAGCATTACAGGATAGCCTGTCTTTTTAGCAACTTTAATACATGTTTTAAAATCTGGAATAACCCCTTCACTTCCTGGCACACAAGGAACTCCTGCTTCAATCATGGTTGATTTTGCATTGGCCTTGTCACCCATTCTGTCTATCATCTCTGGGGAAGCTCCAATAAACTTAATGTTATGTTCGCCACAAATTTTAGAAAACTTTGCATTTTCTGAAAGAAATCCATACCCTGGGTGAATAGCATCTGCATTTGTGATTTCTGCCGCTGCAATAATGTTACTTATTTTCAAATAACTCTCACTACTTGGGGCGGGTCCAATACAAACCGCTTCATCTGCAAACTTAACGTGTAAACTCTCTTCGTCTGCTTTACTGTAAACAGCCACCGTTTTAATACCCATTTCTTTACAGGTCCGGATGATACGAAGTGCAATTTCACCTCTGTTGGCGATCAATATTTTTTTAAACATATCTCTTTTTTTTAAACTTATAATACAACCATCGGTCTTTCACAATAGGTGTTGAACTTCTATCTAAGATTTAAAATATAAATTATGATGGGTCTACTAAAAACAACGGCTGGTCAAACTCTACTGGAGAAGCATCATCTACCAATATTTTTACGATTTTTCCAGACACTTCACTTTCTATTTCGTTAAAGAGCTTCATGGCTTCAATAACACATAAAACATCTCCCTCACCAATAACAGAGCCTACCTCAACAAAAAGAGGTTTGTCTGGTGATGGCTTGCGGTAAAAAGTACCAATTATTGGCGACTTTACGGTGATAAGTTTTGAGTCTTCTTTGCTTTCTGCTGGAGCCTCGACAGTTGGCGCACCAGCAAGTGCTGGAGCAGTAGCTGCAACCTGGGGCATTTGCTGTATGTATGTGGTTTCGCCTTTATTGTGGCCTCCTGTTCTAATGGTAATTTTAACGTCTTCCATTTCAAGTTTTACTTCACTAGCACCAGACTTAGTTACGAACTTGATTAAATTTTGAATGTCTTTTAATTCCATAATATGATTGTTTTTGAATAGGTATTAATTTTTTTGTTTTGGATCGTAGGCCCATTTTACATAAATAGAACCCCATGTAAAGCCTCCTCCAAATGCGGCAAATACTAAATTATCTCCTTTTTTAAGCTGGTTTTCATAATCAAATAAACACAGCGGCAATGTTGCTGATGTTGTATTGCCATATCTGTGAATGTTTAACATCACTTTCTCTTCAGGCAACTTCATTCTTCTTGAGGTGGCATCTATGATGCGCTTATTAGCTTGATGTGGCACCAGCCAGCTTATATCATCTCCAGTTAATTTATTCCGCTCCATTATTTGTTCTGATACATCTGCCATTTTAGAAACAGCAAATTTAAATACTGTTTTTCCATCTTGATAAACGTAATGCTGTTTGTTTGCAATGGTTTTAGTTGATGGAGGCAAAATAGATCCACCAGCATCAATTTTAAGGCTTTGTCTTCCTGTACCGTCAGAGCGTAATATTTCGTCTTGAACCCCTAACCCTTCTGAGTTGGGCTCAAACAAAACAGCTCCAGCACCATCTCCAAAGATAATACATGTGGTGCGATCTGTGTAATCAACAATAGAAGACATTTTATCTGCTCCAATAAGTAATACTTTTTTGTAACGCCCAGACTCAATGTATTTAGCGGCGGCAGACATTCCGAATAAAAAACTAGAACAAGCTGCCACGAGATCATAAGAAAAAGCGTTTACAGCTCCTATTTGAGTAGCCACGTAAACCCCTGTTGACGCTACGGGCATATCTGGTGTGGCAGTTGCCATGATCACCATGTCAATATCTTCTGGGTTGGTATTGTTTTTGGAAAGTAGTTGTTGGGCTGCTTTAATGGCCATAAAGGAAGTACCTTGGCCTTCTTCTTTTAGAATACGCCGTTCCTTAATTCCTGTTCGCGAAGTAATCCACTCATCATTGGTGTCAACCATGGTTGCGAGTATCTTGTTTGTTAAAACATACTCAGGAACATAGCCTCCAACGGCAGTAATTGCAGCAGTAATGGTACTCATAGAATTCGTTTAAATTCAGCAAAAAGAGGTAAAACCTCTCTAAAAAAGCACGAAAAATAGTCAATTTTAATCAAAAAAAAGTCTTTTTAAACTTATTTGATTTTTCTAAAGTTTCAGAAAACAAAAAACTCTCACAGGATGTGAGAGTTCTCTGTATGTGATTTTTTAAATCTTATGCCTCTACTTCTTCTACTGCATCAATAACAATTTGACCACGGTAGTATAATTTACCCTCATGCCAGTGCGCTCTATGATACAAGTGCGGTTCTCCGGTTGTAGGATCTGTAGCAATTTGCGGTGCAATTGCTTTGTAATGTGTTCTTCTTTTATCTCTTCTAGTTTTGGAGATTTTTCTCTTAGGATGTGCCATTACGCTCTATTATTTATCGTTTAATAATTTTTTTAATGAATCCCATCTTGGATCTGTAG
>JBLHII010000037.1:0-13446 GCA_047616265.1 Minisyncoccia bacterium | reverse complement strand
CTAAGGCCCAAGAAAGCACAGCCAAGGACGTTTTAAATCAACAAGAAGCTATTGTAATTAACTCAGAGAAAACTACCTCTACCTCTTTAGTAGAAATTCAAAAAGAGAATACGGATGCTAAAGAAATACAGCATGATCTCGAAATGTATCAAGCTAGCACTGAAAGTCATATAAACCCCCCAAAGAAGGTTGAAGAGATTACTCCTGCTGAAACCAGTAAAAAAGAAGAAAATACTGTTAAAGAAGCGCCCTCTAAAAAAAGAGTTTCGGCTTTGTCTTTAAAGAGCATTCAAAAAAAGCAAGAGCTTGCTAAAGAGATGAATTCTAAAGCTCCAGATAAAGAAAACCTACCTACAGAACTCTTTACAGAAGAGCAGATGATTATTCACTGGAATGAATATACAGAAATCCTTAAAAACCAAGGGAAATACAATTTTTTGTCTCACTTGACTATGAATATTCCTAAATTAATTGATGGAATGATTCATCTCGTATTTCCGAATGAAACTATCAAACTTGAGGTAGAACGAGATAAGTTTGAGTTGTTAAACTATTTACGAAAAGAACTTCAAAATTATAATGTTGATATTGTCATCGAAGTAAACGAAACCGAAGTGAAGCGCTATGCCTATACTACAAAAGAGAAGTACGAAAAATTGCTAGAAAAGAATCCTAATCTAGGAGAATTACGAAAGGCATTTGAGCTAGATATCTAATCAACGACTATGAAATTAAAACAGGAAAATCCAATAAAAATGCTGGGGTTAAAATTACCTACAGATCCACGTTGGGTAGCTATTGTTGAAAAGAATATCGAAGAAATATTAACAGATCACGCCTATTGTGAGCAAAAAGCAACCTCTACAGCGATATCGTTTATTGTTTCTTTTCCTGAATACACAGATTTGGTTCAAGAAATGGTTGCACTGGTTAAAGAAGAAATAAATCATTTTAAATTAGTGCATGATAAAATTATAGCACGGGGCTGGACCCTTGGGCGCGATCGTAAAGATGCATATGTGCTAGCTATTTTAAAGTTTTTCCCTAAAGGTGGTAGTCGCACCACACAGCTGGTTCACAGACTTTTATACGCGGCACTTATTGAAGCAAGAAGTTGTGAGCGTTTTAGGTTGCTAAGTGAAGAACTAGAGGATCCAGAATTAGCAGATTTTTACTACAAACTTATGGTTAGCGAAGCAAATCATTACACCATGTTTTTAGGCTTTGCTAGACAGTATGGGGAGCGTAAAGAAGTAGACACTAAGTGGCAGGATTTACTCGATTTTGAGGCAAAGGTTATGAAAAATTTGAGTAAAAATGAAAGTATTCATGGCTAATAGTTACTGAATTGCTTAGTTAAAAAAAAATATATGTATTTTGGATTACCTATTTTTCAATTCAACTAACTTTCGCTCGTTGTAGAGTTGCTTTACAATACCATCTGCAAGTCCAATTTTAGGAACATACATGTTTTTTGCTTTCGCCCATTTCATGGCTGAAAGATATATACGAGTCGCTGGTATTATAACATCAGCCCTGTCTGGATTCATTTTTAACTCGAATATGCGCTCATTATAGTTATACTCTTTAATCTTTTCGTAAAAATTAGACATAAACAAATAACTTAAAGGTTGGCCTACTTTCTTTTCACTAAAGCGATGTATGCTATTAATGTTTCCGCCAGAACCTATTACATTTACTTTTGAATATGCTTTTGTATTATGTAGTATCCACTCTCTTACCTCATCCCAAATAGATGCTCTCACCATATCATTAATTATGCGCACAGTACCCAATTTAAAAGAGTGAGAAACGATGTTTTTGCCGTTTGCAAACACAGTGAACTCTGTACTCCCTCCTCCTACATCTACATATAAAAATACTTTATCATCACTTATAAGCTGTTTTAAATCTGTAGAAGCGATAATAGCTGCCTCATCATTACCATCAATAATTTGGATATTAATTCCCGTAGCAACTTTTAGTTTTGCCACTATATCTTTTCCGTTTGTGGCTTCCCGCATGGCTGATGTTGCGCAGGCTCTAAATGCTACTACTTTGTGGGTTTTAATGAGTAAAGAAAAAGCTTGCATGGCATCCAACAATCGTTTATAATTTACCTCTGTAATGCTCCCGTTTAAAAAAACATCTGCGCCCAATCTAATAGGCAAACGCACCAAAGATGTTTTTTTAAACTGTGTAGCAAATCCCTCCTTCTCAATTACGGTAGTAATGAGTAACCGAATGGCATTCGAGCCTATATCTATAGCGGCGTATTTTTCTATGTATAACAAATTAAATATCTAGTTTATTTTTATAGTAATCATACAATGCAAACTGAGATCGTACCTTTGGTTTAGTATTCTTCCTATATTCATTGTCTTGTTTCTCTGTAATATGGCGTGCCTTCACGTTATCACTCCAACAGATTGCAAAGGTATCTAATATCTCTTCTTTGATTGATTCATCATAGATAGGACAAGAAACTTCTACTCTATTATCTAAATTCCTGCGCATTAAATCTGCAGAAGATACATAGATTTTTGGAGCACCATCGTTCTCAAATATAAAGAGCCGTGGATGCTCTAGAAACTTATCTATAACACTTATAACTTCAATATTCTCACTCATCCCTTTAACTCCTGGAATCAAACAGCAAATACCTCTAATAATAAGTTGCACTTTCACACCCGCTCTACTTGCAGCATATAATCTATCAATCAAACTATTATCAGACAAGCTATTGAGCTTTAATTTAATACCACTTTTCTTACCTTGAATCGTGTTTAAAATTTCGGTTTCTATTAAAGCATAAATAGCAGTTCTAGTATAATGTGGAGAAACTATTAAGTGCTTATATTCTTTAATTTTATAGTTTACTTCAAAAAAATCAAACACCCTGTTAAGTTCTTTCCCGATTTTTTGATTGGCAGTAAACAACGTATAATCTGTATATATAGAAGCAGTAGACTCATTGAAGTTTCCTGTACTTATAAAAGAATACCGTTTTAATTTCCCCTCTTCCTCGCGTTCTACAATACATATTTTACAGTGTACCTTTAGACCCGCTACACCAAAAATAAGCTTTACACCTTCACTTTGCATTTGTTCTGCATAATAAATATTGGCTTCCTCGTCAAACCGGGCCTGTAACTCTATTTGAACGGTGACATCCTTTCCATTCTTAGCGGCATTAATTAAACTACTGGCAATACGTGATACGTCTGCCAACCTGTAAATAGTAATCTTTATTATTTTTACGGCAGGATCTAAAGCTGCTTCCCTAAGAAACTTGACAACATATGAAAAGTTCTGGTAGGGTGCATATAACAAATAATCTTTTTTAGCTACTTTATCTAGTATGCTTCCCACCAAGTTTAATCCAGGAATAGGCAATGGAACAATCTTTTCATATTGCAAATCTGGACGTCCTAAACTTGGAAACTTAATATAGTCTCTTCGATTGTGATACCTACCACCAGGATTAATACTGTCTGAATTTTTAATCCCCATTTTATCCATCAAAAAGGACAGTGTTTCATCGTCTATGGTATTATCGTATACAAGACGAACGGGATCTCCATCACTTCTGTTTTTTACAGACTTAGAAATTTTATCAATAAAACTTTTACTTAGGTCGCTTTCTATATCCAATGCAGCATCACGAGTAATCTTAATCATGTGTGCCGAAATATGATCGTACTTAAAAATACTAAATATTTGATGTAGTGAGTATCGGATTAAATCATCTAGAATAATTATGTATTTCTTTCCATCTTGAGACGGCAATTCTACAAATCGTTGAACATTTTTAGGTATTTCTATGAGGGCGTAACTATTTTTTGAAGCAATGGAAGTGTCTCCTTGGGACATTTCCATTTTTATGGCCAAATAGGCAGCATTATCTTTTAAAGAAGGAAATATTTTAAGCTCCCCAATCATAATAACAACCATTACAGGACTTACATTTTGAATAAAATAATCTGCAATGTATTCAGATTGAGATTTTGACACTTCTGTCTCATCAATCATAAAAATATGTTCTTTTTTGAGTTCCTCTTTGATACCTCCTAAAATACCCAGGCTCATTTCTTGCTGTTTGATTACTGTTTGTGTAATTATATCCAGCAACTCTGAAGCAGTGATTCCTCCTAAAAAGCTACGCCCTCCTTTACCAGCAGATGCGATACGCTTAATAGTCGCGTACCGAACTTTGAAAAATTCATCTAAGTTATTTGAAAAAATTCCTATAAATCTTAATCTTTCAAGTAACGGAGTTGTCTCATCTTCTGCCTCTTGTAATACACGTGCATTAAACTGTAACCAGCTTAATTCCCGGTTATAATACCTGTTTTCAAGAGGGTTTTTATTTAGGCTTGGTGTCATAGTATTATTTTAAGTCTCCTGGAAATATTTTCCTAATAGTTGTTCCTGATGAAATTTTACTCCATTGCTCTATCTGAAATGTAATGGCAACAAAACCACAGGTTGGTAAATTTTCAACAATAACACTACCCAACATATTTACAATAGAGGTAAACGCATGGTTATGCCCAGAAAGCATAACACAATCTAATGTATCATCCAACTCTTTAATAACCTTCATAACCTGTTGACCGCTAAAATCATACAGCTCGGTGTTTATAATAAAATTAGTTTCTTTGAGAGCGTATGCTTCTTTAAAATAGTGCGCAGTGGTTTTTGCTCTCACTGCATCACTAGTAATAATAAGATTTGGAACAGGCATAGATGCCGCTACCAATTTAGAAACAACTTCAGCATCTTTAACACCTCTTGTTCTCAAGGGTCTTTGCTGATCTATTACATTATGTTTCCAAGAGGATTTGGCGTGACGAATAAAATACAATGTTTTCATTAGCGTATAATCTTAAATACAAAATTAAGGTTGTAACCTTTCAATGGCCCAATTATCATCTTTTGTTAGGTACCTAATTCTGTCATGTAGCCTACTGCTTCTACCCTGCCAAAATTCAAATACATTTGGACGTATTAAATATCCTCCCCATGCTTCTGGTTTTGGAATACGTTCTTCTTTGTATTTTTCTTCTAATAGTGCTAGCTTCTGCTCTAAAGCATCTCTAGTATCAATATAAGCAGATTGATCACTCACCATTGCTCCTAATTGGCTCTCTCGAGGTCTTTTATTAAAATATGCAATAGATTTTTCTTCTGAAATTTTAGTAGCCTCTCCTGTTATTATAATTTGACGCTCTAATCCTGGCCAAAAAAAGGAAATACACACTTTATTATTAGAGGCAATAGCCTGTCCCTTATCACTGGAGTAATTGGTATAAAAAACAAAGCCCTCTTGCGTAATTTCTTTTAGCAAAACCACACGACCTCTTGGTACTCCAAATACATCTACAGTACTTAAGGTCATTGCATTAGGCTCCTCTACAGTAGCGGATTCTTCTGCTTGTTGAAACCAGGCGGTAAATTGAACCATTGGGTTTTTTGAGACCGTATCTTCTGTAAGAGATCCTTTTTGATATGATTTTCTATAGTCGTGAAGATTTCTATCCATAAAAATAACTTTACTGCAAGGTACAAATATTGCAGAATGTTTATTATGCGAGAATCTTTAAAATTATCTAAAAATTAAAAAATATTTATCCAGTATCTTAAAAATCAAACACCTTACCATCTTGCGCCAGTTGTGTGTTGCTAAATATTTCTTGAGCTTCATTTTTAAAAGCTTCATAATCGTTGTAACGACCAGAATAATGACCGAGCACCAATGTGCCTACCTCAGCTTTTTCTGCAATGCTAGCGGCTTCTTTGGCTGTACAATGCATTGTTTTTAGAGCTAAATCTGCATGTTTTTCTAGAAAGGTTGCTTCATGATAGAGCAATGTGACCTTCTTTATTTGGGGTATGATGGCTTCAAAGTAACAGGAATCACTACAGTATGCGTAAGACTTTACTGGGGCTGGATCAAAAGTAATAGATGCATTAGCAACCATATTTCCTTTGATGTCTGGAACATCGAAACCTTGTTTAATTTTTTGATAGTAAGACATCTCAACATCAAACTCCTTGGCCTTTTCAATAGCTAATGTTCGTTCCCCTTCTTTTTCTTGAAATAAAAATCCATTTGTATAGACCCTGTGTTTTAAAGGGATGGTGGTAACGCAAACAATAGCGTCCTCAAACAATATTTCTGGCTCCTTACTGTCTAACTCATGAAAATAAAGCTTGTAATTAGTATAACTTTTTCCAAGTTTAAGTTGCAGTAGAACAGCTTCTTTAATTCCTTTTGGTCCATAAATATGCAAATCAGAAGCTCTGCCTAACAATCTGAAAGTTGATATTAATCCAACCAATCCAAAAAAATGATCTCCATGTAAATGAGAAATAAAGATATGTTTTATTCTAGAAAACTTTACTTTTCGTCTTCGAAGTTGAACTTGGGTTCCTTCTGCGCAATCTATCAAAAACAGATGCCCTTTTACCTCCAATACCTGAGCTGTAGGATTAGCATCCCAACGCGGCGTTGCTGAATGACAACCAAGAATGGTTAATTTCATACTATAAGAAAGCTTGATTAGACATATATATTAAATTAGAGCTTAGTATATTTCATAGAAAATACAATTAAACACCTCTAAAATAGGAGTAGGAACACCTATTAAAAGCCTAGATCTCTTTCAATTTCTTCCAATTCAATAACATCCGCTCCTTCTTGTATTGAGGGAACAACCATGATTTCATAAGGAATTAACTCGGGGTCAATAGCCTTGTTTAAAATAACGAAAGAATGTTTTGAAGCCCTATGTGTATTTGAAACATTTATAAATAACAACAATTGCTCCAAGGTTAGGTGCTCATATTTCAACAAATCTATGATTAGATTTTGCGTTTTAAAAGATGTTGGAACTTTATGGGCTAAGAATCTCGAAAAATCTTGAATAGCATCACGCTCATCACATAAAACAGTCTATGTATCAGATTTTTTAATTATCATTTCTTTTTATTTTGGAGGCCAATAAGTACAATACTGCCATACGAACCGCGACACCATTTTGAACCTGATCTAAAATAATAGCCTGCTTACTGTCTGCAACATCACTTGTTATTTCTACACCTCTATTAATTGGGCCTGGGTGCATGACTATAATCTCTTTATCTAGGCTATCTAATATTTTTTTATTCAAACCAAACTGCTGCGTATATTCTCTAGTTGAAGGAAAATAACTAATATCCATCCGTTCGTTTTGAACGCGTAGCATGTTAGCAACATCACACCAATTTAAAGCTTTTATTAAATTGGGTTCAAATTGAACTCCTAAAGATTCAATATACCGTGGCATTAAAGTTTTAGGACCACAAACCTTGACCGTAGCACCTAGTTTTTGTAGTGCAAAAATATTAGACAAAGCTACTCTTGAGTGTAATATATCCCCAACAATAACCACCTTCTTACCTGCAACATCTCCAAGCCTTTCTCTTATGGAATAACTATCTAATAAGGCTTGTGTAGGGTGTTCATGAGCTCCGTCTCCAGCATTAATGATACTCGCTTTTATATGCTTTGACAAAAACACCCCTGCACCTGGGTTTGGATGGCGCATCACAACCATGTCTACTTTCATAGACAATATATTGTTTACTGTATCAACTAGAGACTCCCCTTTTTTAACAGAAGAAGATCCAGCAGAAAAATTTATAATATCAGCAGAAAGCCTTTTCTCTGCAAGTTCAAAAGAAAGCCTTGTTCGTGTACTGTTCTCAAAAAATAAATTAGCAATCGTAATATCTCGCAACGAAGGCACTTTTTTAATAGGTCTTTGTATCACTTCTTTAAAATGATCTGCGGTTTCAAAGATGAGTTGAATGTCCTCTTCTGTGATGTATTTAATACCCAATAAGTGATTTACGCTTAATTCGCTCATCCTATAATTGTTCTTTAATTAAATATACTGCATCTTCTCCTTCATTTTCTTGCCAGCAAACCTTTACCTTTTCGCCTCCAATAGCATCTACTTGCCGTCCCCTATAATCGGGTTGTATGGGCAAGTGTCTGCTAAACCTTCTATCTATAAGTGTAAGCAATTCTATTTCGGCAGGGCGACCAAAGTCTTGTATGGCCGTTAATGCACTTCGTATGCTTCTTCCCGTGTATAAAACGTCATCAATGAATACCACTTTTCTGTCTTCAACAACAAAATCAATAGCTGTTTCATTTGCTGCTAGTGGTTTTTCTCCTCTTCTAAAATCATCACGGTAGAAGGTAATGTCTAGCAAACCTAGTTGTACATTTTTAATTTTGTACTCTTTTTCAAGCAATGCAACTAAGCGTTTTGCAAGAAAACCACCCCTTGGTTGTATACCAATGAGTACTGTATTTGTGAAGTCGTCGTGCTTTTCTATTAATTGACAAGCCAAACGATGCAACGCGATATAAATCTCTGTTGCGTCTAATAGTTTTTTTTGGCTCATAAGGAAGTGTTCTGAATCGTACTCAGGATGCAAAAGTACTACTTTTTACTAAATGAAAGCAGTAAATAATTTTTCCATAAAAATTCTCTTGCATAATTTGCATGTTTTACTCTGGATATTCTACGCGTAAATGATATATATTATTTAATTTTTTCTTTAAAACTTTCTTTATTAATTGAATGTCTTTAAAAGTTACATTGGAATTTAAAAACTGTCCTTGCTCCATTTGTCCATTAATGATTTTTTCTACAAATGCATCAATCTTTGTTGAAGTGGGGTCTTTTAAACTCTTACTAGCTGCCTCTATACTGTCCGCCATCATTAAAATAGCAGTCTCTTTAGAAAAGGGAATAGGGCCAGGATATTTAAAATCTTTTGGAGTTGCGACACCTTGTGTGTCTAACTCTTTCTTATAGAAATAATAGACCAAACTTGTTCCATGATGGGTGCGAATAAAGTCTATAATTCTGTCTGGGAGTTTGTTTCTCCTAGCAATTTCGATACCATCAATGACATGATTAATAATAATATTTGCACTTTCTTTTGGGTCTAATTCATCATGAGAATTGACACCACTCAATTGATTTTCTGTAAAATAGGTTGGGCTTGCCATTTTACCAATATCATGATACAATGCACCTACACGCACAAGCATTGAATTTGCTCCAATTTCTTGAGCAGCGGCTTCAGCAAGATTAGCAACGTTTAAAGAGTGGTGAAAAGTGCCAGGAGCCTTATTAGACAATTCTTTCAATAGTTTTGAATTCGTGTCACTCAACTCCAACAAAGAAACATCTGAAACCAAACCAAATACCTTTTCATAAAAATAAATTAATGGATGAGCAAACAACGTTGCTAAACCACACAGAACAAAATACCCAAATATTTCCCACTCAAATTCATAAATATTTCCTTCCTGTATTAAGACAAAAGCAAAATATCCAATAATATAAATTACGGTGATCTGCGTAACCGAAATAAAGAGATTGGCTCTTTTATATAATTCAGAAACGGTTAAGATGGTCACAATCCCTGCTATAATCTGTAAAAATAAATACTCAAAACTATTAGGTACTATAAACCCTAATAGCAAAACAGTAAGCACGTGAACAAACAATCCAAGTCTAGGGTCAAAAAATGCCTTTATAATTAAAGGTAAAATACAAAGTGGCACTACATAAACATATTTAGCATCCATCTTCACCACAATCGTGGTAAGTAAAACCATCAGTAACACATTAAAAAAGATAAAGGTCACTTTGGTGTTATTGTCATAAATTTCTGGTCTGTATTTCTTCAAAAACAAGAATAACATCAACAAAACCAGCATAACTAATAAGGCATATCCAACCAAAAGCCAAAGGTAATTTGATTTTGTCCATACTTGAGATTGATACTCTGCTTTGAGAGAATCAAGAATTTGATAGGTGTCTCCCTCAACCACCTCCCCTTTAGCTATGATGCGACCACTTTTTTCTATAATGCCTCTGTTGGGGTTCATCGCATTTATCTCATCATCAATAGCTGCTTGAGTCAATTTAGTATTTAAAGATACATTGGGTTGAAGTACTCTATTGAGAATTTTTTCGAGTAAAATAGCACTCGGTGTGATCGTTTCTGAACGAATTGATGCTTTAAGAACCGCTTCAATATTTTCAAAATTTACAATTTGATGAAAAGTGACCTCATCAATTTCATTTCCTGTTTTAAGATAGACAAGTTTATCACCATCATAAGAATATAGTTCATTGACAACTCCATGATTATAGATTTTATCGATAATGATTTCACCTCGTTTTTGGATGACGATCTCGGGAATAATAAACAAAGAATCTACATATGTTTCATTTAACAAACGTGAAAACTCAATAGAAACAGCATCTACAACTGCTATGTCCATATTAAAATAAGGAACAGCATTGTCAATTATTTGTTCTTTTTCAGTTTCTAAGGATGCTGCATCTTTTTTTATCGTAAAACTAAAAGGAGCATATAGGTTTTCATACTGCCAGGGTTTACCCTTCTGAAAATCATACTTAAACTGCCCCCCTTTTGGAAAGAGGTATATGACTAAAAAAGTAGCTGCAAGAAAAAGAAACCCCTTATAAAACAAAGATTGATTTCTAGATAATGCGCTTAACGTATTTTTCATATTGTTGATATTCAAGGTAAAGATACCTATTGGTCTAAGGAATCGCAAAACCTATAGCTGTAAAGATTGATAATTTAGTTAGAAATATGTAATTTCGTGGCCATTATTTATGAAATAGCACTGTTGCTTAATTAAAATATCTTAATATATAATTATGATTAAAAAAGTTGTTATTGTTTCTGCAGTTCGCACCCCAATAGGAAGTTTCATGGGAGGTTTATCCTCTTTAACAGCTACTCAATTAGGTAGTTTAGCCATTAAAGGAGCTTTAGATAAAATTAATCTAGACCCCACCCAAGTAAATGAGGTATACATGGGTAATGTAGTTCAGGCGGGAGTAGGACAAGCACCTGCAAGACAAGCGGCTTTAGGTGCCGGAATTCCTAACACGGCACCATGTACCACAGTAAATAAGGTATGTGCTTCTGGTATGAAAGCAGTCATAAATGCAGCACAAGCTATTGCCCTAGGTGATGCAGATGTTGTTGTGGCTGGAGGAATGGAGAGCATGAGTAACATACCGCATTATATGCTCATACGTAAAGGAGTAAAATTTGGACCAAGCACATTGGTTGATGGCATGCAAAAAGACGGGTTAGTTGACCCCTTTGACAAGAATGCCATGGGCGTCCTTGCTGATAAATGTGCTTCAGAACATGCATTTTCAAGAGAAGATCAAGATGCATTTGCTATTCAATCTTATGAGCGCACTAAAAAGGCTTGGAGTGAAGGTAAATTCTCAAATGAAGTAATTCCAGTAGCCGTGCCCCAACGAAGAGGCGATGATCTAATTATTAGTGAAGATGAAGAGTTTAAAAACGTAAATATGGATAAAATTCCTGCTTTACGTGCTGCCTTTTCAAAAGAAGGTACTGTTACGGCCGCTAATGCCTCTACTATTAATGATGGTGCTGGCGCTATCGTTTTAATGAGCGAAGAAAAAGCCAACGAACTTGGACTAACAATATTAGCCACCATAAAAGGATACGCAGATGCAGCTCACGAACCAGAATGGTTTACTACAGCTCCATCTAAAGCAATGCCAAAAGCATTAGCAAAAGCTGGAGTAACGCTGGACCAAATTGACTTCTTTGAACTTAATGAAGCCTTTGCTGTCGTTGGGCTTGCTAATATGAAAATTTTAGGTCTTACTGATAGCAATGTTAATGTAAATGGAGGTGCCGTTTCATTAGGGCATCCATTGGGGTGCAGTGGTGTTCGCATCTTAATCACGTTGCTAAATGTACTACAACAAAATGATGCAAAACTAGGAGCTGCAGCTATTTGTAATGGTGGTGGAGGCGCTTCTGCCATGATAATTGAAAGAGCCTAATTCTCAAACCCTATTCTATGAAATATGGTATTTGTACCCTTAGTTTAATCCCTCTTAGGGCAGAAGCTGCAAACAGCAGTGAACTAGTCACGCAAATATTGTATGGAGAATTGTTTAAAATATTAGAATCTAGAAAAACATGGAGTAGAATTCGTCTAGCCTTTGATGGCTATGAGGGCTGGTTGGACAATAAGCAGTTTAGGCTCATTGAAGAAGAGCAATACAATGATTTCTCTAAACAAATTCCAATACTTTCAGAAGACTTGGTTGACATGGTAACAACACCTAACAAACAAATGCTATCGATAGTAATGGGTAGTTCATTAAACACATTAGCGTTATTAGACCATTTGTTTGATGGGCGCACCATAGCAAATACATTTCCAAAACAGCATCTAATAGAAACAGCATTACTATATCTAAACACTCCCTATTTATGGGGGGGCAAAACACCTTTTGGTATTGACTGTAGTGGTTTTACACAAATGGTTTACAAACTAAACGGATACAAACTTAAACGCGATGCAAGCCAACAAGTTGAGCAAGGAGAGGCCTTAAGTTTTATAGAGGAAAGTGAACCTGGCGATCTTGCATTTTTTGACAACTCGGAAGGAACTATTACTCATGTAGGTATTATTATGAAAGATCATTACATTATTCATGCCCATGGTCAAGTTCGTATTGACATGTTGGACCACACAGGGATTTTTAACATTGACACCCATCTACATACCCATACCTTAAGGGTTATTAAGCGTATTGTATAAGGTTGATTTTGGAAGAGAAAATTTAGACATAAAAAAACCCACTATAAACAGCGGGTTTTTTTATATTCAAAAAGGAATGTTCTATTTTTCTTCTAAAGCAGAGAGCTTTGTTTTCATTTCAGAAAACTTAGCATCCATAGTTAATTGACTATAAATTTCCATTAATTTCCTAATTAATTGTGGATTATTACCTCTTGAAGCAAGCGCAGACTCTAAATAAGGTAATGCCTCTCTGTAAAGTCCTTCGCGCCTAGCTTCTAGTACTTCATAACGCCTAGAATCTGCCTTAGACATTCCTAAACTGTTCATCTCATCAATAATTTTCATTTCATCGTTAAGTATTAAAGCTCCTAAATTTACTTGAGCAGATGGATAGTCTGGCTTTAACGCTAACGCTTTTTTGTAATACTCCATGGCTCTTGTTACATTTCCAACAGAAGCAGCAACAACACCAATATTATAATACGGCTCCGGATCTGTTGGATCAAATTCCAAAACTTCTTTCATTAACTCATCGTAACGAGTTATATTACCCATTTTATATACCATTTCAGCTTCTGCGCGTATTAAGGTTATATCGGTAGGGTTTTGTTCTCTAGCTTCTTGCATTAACGCAATAGCTTTATCGTTCTCCCCTTTACTTGAAAGAATTAGCACTACATTCTTTAAAATATCTCCTTTTACAGATGCAGACATGCGCTCACTAGGTTTTGTGTATTTTCCTGATATTAACT
>JBLHII010000036.1:0-13998 GCA_047616265.1 Minisyncoccia bacterium | reverse complement strand
TGTTATAGCTACAGGAAGTAATCCAAAAATATGGAATGTCTTGAAAGGGTTACAGCATACTATCATACCGCCAGTTCCATCCTTGTTTACCTTTAATATCAAAGACCAGCGAATCATAGGTTTACCTGGCGTTTCCAAAGAGGTTAGTGTAAAAGTGATGGGTTCAAATGGCAAGGTTGTTTTGGAGAGCGAAGGTCCTTTACTGATAACACATTGGGGTATGAGTGGTCCTGCTATCTTGAAGCTTTCTGCTTGGGGGGCTAGAGTACTTGAAACAGTATCCTATAAATTCACTGTTATTGTTAATTGGTTGTTATATGAAACTCAAGAAGACGTACTGGAGCGGTTGCTAAAACTTAAAACCAAACATCCTAAACAAACAGTGCTTAAATACGCTCAATTTGAAGTTCCCAAACGATTGTGGCAAAGTTTGGTGCAAACAAGTGGTATAGATGCTGCCGAAATTTGGGCAGATATTTCTAAAAA
The DNA here is from genome assembly GCA_047616265.1 of Minisyncoccia bacterium. Lineage (GTDB taxonomy): Bacteria > Bacteroidota > Bacteroidia > Flavobacteriales > Flavobacteriaceae > Patiriisocius. The sequence continues at coordinate 13,512 of JBLHII010000036.1, read as the reverse complement.
CAAACTTCAAAATTTAGCACAACAACTTACGCAATCATATTTTGAAGTAAACGGGAAAAGCACCTTTAAAGAGGAGTTTGTTACCGCTGGCGGTGTAGCTTTGGAGGAGGTTAACTTTAAAACCTATGAAAGTAAAATACATCCTAATTTATATTTTGCTGGAGAAGTAATGAATGTTGACGCTATTACAGGAGGTTTTAACTTTCAAAATGCCTGGACGAGCGGTTATATTGTGTCCAAGGCAATTTCTGCAAAGCAATAAGTCGCTAATAGGCGCTTTGAACCATGCGCTATACGGCTTAAAGACTTTTAAAACAGCTAGTAAAAATGGGTAGGACTAAGTTGGGAATGATCATTTTTAAAAGGCCTCTATTTTCGTATCTTTGTTTCTGAAATTTAAGCCAATCAATTCACGGCCCAGACTTATGACCATTCAAGACTTTATTCCAAAACCCTATACAGAAATAGTAGATAACGGGAGTGTGTCCTATCAATCACCTAGTAATATTGCCTTGGTGAAATACTGGGGGAAGTACGGGGAACAGCTGCCTCAAAATGCTTCTGTAAGTTTCACCTTACGTAAATGCCGAACTGAAACTACGGTGCATTATAAAAAAAAGAATGGAGATTCTTTTGATTTTGAGGTCTATCTTGATGGAACGCGTGAACTAGGTTTTGAACCTAAAATTCAGAAATTTTTTGAACGTGTAGCACGCTATATTCCATTTATAAAAAAGTACCGTTTTATAATTAAAACAAAAAATTCTTTTCCGCACAGCAGTGGTATTGCAAGTTCAGCCAGTGGCATGAGTGCTTTAGCAATGTGCCTTGTAGCTATTGAAAAATTGTTAAGCTTTTCTAAGGGCGAAGAAACACAGCATAACGTTTATAGCTTGCAAAAGGCATCTTTCTTAGCTCGTTTAGGTTCAGGAAGTGCGGCCAGAAGTTTAGAGGGTCCATTGGTTGTTTGGGGAGAACATCCAAAAATAGAAGGCAGCAGCAACCTATTTGGAACACGATATCCAAACGCTATTCATGAAAATTTCAGCAATTATCAAGATACTATTTTGTTGGTAGATAAGGGTGAAAAACAAGTGAGCAGCACGGTGGGTCACGATTTGATGCATCATAATGCGTATGCTAAAGAGCGTTTTAAAGAAGCAAATAATAATCTAGAAAAACTCATTTCTATTTTTGAACAGGGTGACTTAGGTGCTTTTATTACCCTAGTAGAAAGTGAGGCGTTACAGTTACATGCTATGATGATGGCTAGCAAGCCTTATTTTATTTTAATGAAGCCAAACACTTTAGAAATTCTCAATCGTATTTGGACGTTTAGAAATAAAACAGGAAGTAACGTCTGTTTCACCCTAGATGCGGGAGCTAATGTACATGTGCTATATCCTGCTTCAGAGAAAGAGAAGGTATGTGCTTTTATTGAAAATGAACTCGCACAGTTTTGTAAAAATAGAGAGTTTATTCATGATGCTGTTGGTTTGGGTGCAACGGCACTATAACCATGATTTAACGCTTTTAGAGCTAGTTGTCTTCTCTTGTAGAGATCAAAAACAAGTAGCGTCTAGAGAAAGGTATTGCTCTTGTTTTTAAGGTTTTCATAACAATATATAAGCTCTTTTAAAGTATCTTTGTATTTATTATGTACCTTTATTGGTATAATTTAAGTTTTCATGAGAGGTCCTCTTTTTTATTCAAAAATATTACTCTTCGGAGAGTATGGTATCATTAAAGATTCTAAAGGGCTTTCTATTCCTTATAATTTTTTCAAGGGCGCACTAAAGACAGACGATCAACACACTGGTGTTGCAATCAAATCTAATGAGAGTCTCCAGCTTTTTGCTCTTTATTTGGAACAATTACAAAATGACACTCCCACTTTAGCAACCTTTAATACAGTGGCTTTACAGCATGATGTTGCACAAGGGATGTATTTTGATAGTACCATCCCACAAGGCTACGGTGTTGGAAGCAGTGGTGCTTTAGTAGCTGCTATTTATGATAAATACGCGACAGATAAAATTACAGTACTAGAAAATTTAACACGAGAGAAACTCCTAGCGTTAAAAAGTATCTTTGCGGCTATGGAATCTTTTTTCCATGGGAAGTCTTCAGGCTTAGACCCCTTAAATAGTTATTTAAGTTTGCCTATTCTTATAAATAGCAAAGAAGATATAGAAAGTGCAAACATACCTTCTCAGACGCTAGACGGTAAAGGAGCTGTATTTCTATTAGACACAGGTATTGTTGGAGAAACTGCTCCAATGGTTCATATCTTTATGGAAAATATGAAGCAGGAAGGTTTTAGGAATATGTTGAAAAACCAATTTGTAAAACACACGGATGCTTGTGTGCACGATTTCTTAAAAGGAGATGTAAATTCGCTTTTCGGAAATGTAAAACAACTTTCTAAAGTAGTCTTAGATAATTTTAAACCCATGATTCCTCCTGCATTTCATATACTTTGGAAAAAAGGAATCGATACCAATGCTTACTATTTGAAATTATGTGGTTCTGGCGGTGGTGGTTATATGTTAGGTTTTACCGAAGACATTGACGAAGCTCGTACAGCACTTAAAGGTCACACCCTTGAAGTAGTATATAATTTCTAGATAACACTCAATCCATCTTATTTTGTATGTTCAGCAGAAAACAAAAACACATCATGTTAAAGTTTTTCAGCTTGTTCTCTGTTGTTAGAGGGTATAATATTTTGGTTATTATTATTGCACAATACCTTACCTCTATATATATCTTGGCGCCTAATTTACCAGTTGGTAAGGTGTTGTTTGATGTCAATGTTTTAATGTTGGTATTAGCCTCAACTTCTGCAATTGCAGCAGGCTATATTATCAATAGTTTTTATGATAGTGACAAAGATTTTATCAATAGACCCACTAAAACGGTATTGGATAGGTTGGTAAGTCAAAACACTAAACTTTCGGGATATTTTATCCTTAATTTTCTTTCATTGGTCTTTGCTAGTTATGTTTCTTTTAGAGCTGTGTTATTTTTTTCATTGTACATTTTTGCTATTTGGTTTTATTCACATAAGCTCAAAAAGTTTTTATTTATAGGAAATATTACAGCGGCAATTTTAGCGGTTATACCATTTTTTGCAGTGTTTATTTACTATCGAAATTTTAACAATGTAATTTTTGTGCATGCTACTTTCTTGTTTTTGCTTATTGCCATGAAGGATCTTACGAAAGACCTAGAAAACATAAAAGGTGATTTAGCACAAGATTATAAAACCATACCAGTTGTATACGGAGTTTCCGTAGCCAAAATAATGCTTACGGCACTCAGTGTGGCTACGTTAGTTCCTGTGGCACTATTGCTTATGTATTTTTCAATAGGGTACATGAACTACTACTTTTATGGAAGCATTGTTGCCTTGGTCGTTTTTGAAATACTTCTGTGGAACTCTAACAAAAGGGTTCATTATCTTACCTTACATAATATTTTAAAGTTCATTATCGTAGCAGGGGTGTTTAGTATTGTTTTAATAAATGTAAACCTAGTTTTGAGTCGTGTTTTTTAAGTTACTACGGTCTTTTTACTTTCTATTATTTTAACCAAATTCATTAAATTAGCCCTATGCAAAAAAAAAATTTACTTAATGTTGCACTGGCGCAAATAGCTCCAGTATGGCTTGATAAGGATGGCACACTTCAAAGAATATATGCGCAAATCGAAGAGGCTGCAGCTAAAGACACCGAGCTTATTGTCTTTGGGGAAGGGCTCTTGCCTGGGTATCCGTTTTGGTTAGCATTAACAGGTGGAGCAGAATGGAATACACAGGTTAATAAAGAACTGTATGCACATTATGTTCGTAATGCAGTGACGATAGAAAATGGGGATTTAGACCCTGCATGTACTTTGGCGAAAAAGCACCATATGGCTATCTATTTAGGTATTATAGAACGTCCTTTAGATAGAGGAGGTCATAGTCTCTATGCTTCCTTGGTTTATATCAATCAAGAAGGAACGATACAATCTGTGCATCGAAAACTGCAACCTACTTATGATGAGCGACTTGCTTGGGCTCCTGGAGATGGGAATGGTTTGAAAGTTCATTCGCTCAAACAATTTACAGTAGGGGGGCTTAATTGTTGGGAAAACTGGATGCCCTTGCCAAGAGCATCTCTCTATGGGCAAGGAGAGAATTTACACATAGCTGTCTGGCCTGGTAGTGCACATAACACCAAAGATATTACTCGATTTATCGCCAGAGAATCACGTAGTTATGTGATTTCTGTATCTGCTTTGATGTCAAAAAGTGATTTTCCTCTAGACACTCCACATTATTCTAAAATTTATGGAAAAAGCCCAGATATTTTAGCCGATGGAGGTAGCTGTATTGCTGGTCCAGATGGTGATTGGATTTTGGAGCCAGACACCCAAACAGATGGAAATATTTACCATACCATAGATTTCAACAAGGTATATGAAGAACGACAGAACTTTGATCCGGTAGGTCATTATTCTCGTCCAGACGTAACGAAATTAATCGTAAACAGGGAGCGGCAATCTACCATTAGTCTTGTTGATAATAAAGGCGAAGAATAAATAGGGTTGTCTGTCGTTTTTGAAATATTTTGGCCTGTTTTTTCTTTCTAATTTTCAGAATAGGGAATGAATGTATTTCATAATTTAAAGCGTATCTTTGCGCCCAATTTAAAATACCTGAATTTCAGGAAACTACATCATGAGCAGAAACGATAACAAAGGAAAAGGAGCTAATAAAGGGCACGGTAAAAATGCGAAGTTTAGAAGTAATGATCGCAATGCAACATCAAAGCCAAGAGATGGAAAGTCTAGAGCCGGTGACGTAAAATCAACTCCAGAATCTGTTACTCCTAAGCCAGCTAAGAAAAAACATGAAGTTGTAGATGGTATTCGTTTAAATAAGTATATTTCAAATAGTGGTATTTGTTCTCGAAGAGAAGCGGATACTTATATAGCTACTGGGTTGGTTTCGGTAAATGGAAAGATCATTAATGAGATGGGCTACAAGGTAAAACTAGAAGATGATGTGCGTTTTGATGGGCGTCGTCTTAATCCAGAGCCTATGTCTTATGTGTTGTTAAACAAGCCTAAAGGATTTGCTACTACAACTAGTACAAATGACACCAAAGGAAATACTGTAATGGATTTGGTCGCTAATGCTTCTTCTGGTCGTATAACGCCTATTGGTCGATTAGGGCGAAATGCTACAGGCTTATTGTTTTTTACTAATGATGACAAACTAAAAGAGAAATTAAGTAAAAAAGGAATGGAGCGTTTGTTCCATGTTGAGCTTGATAAAAATTTGAAAGCTGCAGACCTTAAGGAAATTTCAGAAGGAATTCAAATTGGACCAAAGAAAATTCACATTGAAGAAATAAGCTATGTAGATAATAAACCTAAAAAAGAAATTGGGTTAAAAATCAAGCATATGGGAAACAGTGTGATTCGTGAAATATTTGATCATTTAGGATACAATATTTTGCGTTTAGACTGTGTTACTTTAGCACATTTAACCAAGAAAGATCTTCCAAGAGGACGTTGGAAAACACTAACGAAAGAGGAGTTAGAATTGTTTTCTATGCTTTAATTGGTGATTACCTCACGGTTTTCTGTTGCACAGGAATCTTGTTTCTTGTTTTGAAAAAACTCCCAAAGAGCAACTGCAATTACAGCACTATATTCTATTGCAACGAGCGCTAGGTTTTCACTAAACCCTTCAGCGCTATATGCTGCGTAACTTAAAAAAACCATAAAACTCCATACCAAAGGAAACTTGTATTTAGTAAACACGCTTAGCAAAAGGGGAGTTGCCACATACCAAGGGTGCACTGTTGTGGATAACAAAAAGTAAATAGAAACAGCCAACAGCATACCCGTAATGAGTTGTTGTGTGGTGTTGTTTTTTCTATAAAAAGTAAGCAGGATAACACAAAATATTACAACCAATGGCAATATGAGACCAACGGTTCCAATAATGTTCCAACCAACAGTTTGAAAACCAATCCACCGTATGATATAATATACGCTTGCGTTAAATTCAAAACTTTGAAACCATAAACCAATAGTTGCACCAAAATTGTATAAAAAGGCTTTAGATAAAAAGGGAGAAAATGCAATTGCTATGGTTCCAAAAATAACCCAATAGAATTTCTTCATTTTCCAAAACCCTTTTGTGAAAAAGCCTTTTGGAGCTAGATGCTTATAGAAGAGGGGAAGTAATAGAAGAGGCAGTAATTTTACAGAAACCGAAATCCCTATCAATACGGCAGCCCAAAACCATTTGCCTTTATGAATCAGGTATAATGCCCATACTAAAAAAAAGAGCATCACGCCTTCAAAATGTAGATTTCCAGTAAGTTCTATAATGATAAATGGATTTAAAAAATACCAAAAGATATTTCTTTTTGGTAGCTTGAGTTTTTCTAAAAGCTTTTTTCCGAAATATAAGATTCCAACATCTGCTAAGATCATTAAGATGCGCAAACCTATTACAGCTCCTAGAATAGAACTTTTAGCAAACAAAGCGACCAAAGCAAAGCACAGTTGGTTGATAGGAGCGTAGTTGCTATAATGACTTGCATTAAGAGGTCCCATACCTTCAATGAGCGTTTTGCTATTTGAAATAGCGTTCAAAGAAGTTAAGTTGCGTGCTGCTACATCTCCATTAACGAGTTGATCTGGTGAGAATACATACGGATTTATTCCTAGATTTAGGAGCCCCCCATCCCATAGAAATCGATAAAAATCTTGTGATAAATTAGGAATGGCAGTTAAAAATAAAAGCCGGATTATGATGCCGAAAGTTGCTAATACCCAAAAATTGAATTTGGAGTATTGTATCATTCTATAAGCACCATAAAACAAACCACTATACAAAAGAAATAGGTTTAGAAAGTCACTTCGTTCTAAGAAATAAGCAAAAAGAACATAAAGTGATATACTCCCAAAAACAGGAGTCAGTAGCGGTGTGTATGTTTTTAAATATTTAATTGTGTTGGTTTGTATCCTAAACAGTGTTTGCTATCCAAGATCAGTTTTCAATACCCTTAATCTTGCCACTCTGCAATAAATAGATTAGTATCACGACCTCCCCCGTTATTTCTATTCGAAGAAAACGCTAAGTACTTTCCGTCATTGCTAAATACAGGGAAGGCGTCAAACGTTTGTCCGTGAGTTACCCTTTGTAAATTTTTCCCATCTAGATCTATTAAGTATAAATTAAAAGGGAACCCCCGCTCTGCTTCATGATTGCTGCTAAATAATATTTTTTGTCCACTAGGGTGAAAAAATGGGCTCCAGTTTGCGTTCCCTAAATTAGTGAGTTGCTTTAGGTTGCTTCCATCTGCATCACAGATGTATAATTCCATATCAACAGGTTCTACCAGTCCATCTGCTAGCAGGTCTTTGTATTTTTTAATTTCTGTTGGGGTTTTTGGTCGTGAAGAGCGAAAAATTAATTTCGTCCCATCTGGTGAGAAAAAGGCACCTCCATCATAACCTAATTCATTGGTAATTTGTGTAACATCACTACCATCTATATTCATGGTGTATAATTCGAGATCTCCACTACGCATTGAGGTAAATACAATTTTATCTCCTTTTGGAGATACGGTTGCCTCTGCATCATAACCGGGTTCTGTGGTAAGTTGTGCAGTAATATTTCCTTCTAGGTCTGCTACAAAAATATCAAAGCTGTCATAGACCGGCCATACATAATTGCCGTTTTTACGAAGCGGTACCTCTGGGCAATTTTCGTCTACTAGGTGTGTACTTCCATACACATAGTGATTGTTGTCTGGCAAGAAATAAGCACAGGTAGTCCTTCCTTTTCCGGTAGAAATCATAGGAGGTTGTGTGTCTTTAAATGTTTCTTGTGCATTCATTAAAAACATTTGATCACAGCCAATGCCCCAGTCTTTAAAATTAGATTGAAATACCAATTGCGTGTCATCAAAACTCCAATATGCCTCTGCATTATCACCTCCAAAGGTTACTTGGCGTATGTTCTTAAGGTGTATTTCTTCTGGATAAATAAGTGTGTCTTGGCTTACTGGATCTAATACTGTTTCTCGAATACCACCTGTTACACTAAGGATTTTATTAGTTATTGAGGAAGTCTCAGCAGCAGGATTTGTTTTCTTCTCGGTGTTATTTTTACAAGAAAGTAACAAACAAAGAATGACAAGGGTAGTAAGGTGTCTCATATTTCAGTAATTTTGCACAAAAATAAGGATATGCGTTTAGTTATTATAGGATTGATGATGCTCTTTGTAATTTCTTGTCAGGAAGCACCAAGAAATACGGTGACCATGCAAGAAGATGTAGCTGTTCTGGCGGCTGACGAAATGGGAGGGAGACAAACAGGTACTCCCGGCGAATTACTCGCTGCAAAATATATTATAGCTCGTTTTGTTGCTATTGGGTTAACCCCAAAAGGAAGTGAAGACCAGTATACTCAAACATTTACGTTTAAGGCCAGCGTAAATCCTCATGAGCAGTCAGAATTCACCAACATACAAGAGGATGGTTCGGTAACGGGTACCAATGTAATTGGGTACATAGATAACAATGCCGCTACAACCGTTATTATAGGAGCGCATTATGATCATTTAGGAATGGGTGGTGAGGGCTCATTACACAGAGAGGAACCTGCCATTCATAACGGTGCAGATGACAATGCAAGTGGTGTTGCTATACTGTTGCGTCTTGCTGAAACATTAAAAAATAAAGCTCCTTTAGTTACCCAAAATAATTATTTGTTTATCGCCTTTTCTGGAGAAGAAATGGGGCTATTAGGCTCTAACTATTTTGTAAAAAACCCAACGATAAATACCAAGAAAATAAGCTATATGATTAATATGGACATGGTTGGAAGGCTTAATAAAGAAGAAACGGTAGCGGTATATGGCGTTGGAACATCTCCTATGTTTAAGCAAACCTTGTTTGCTAACAATGACCAAGGCTTAGTTATAAATGAACATGATAGTGGCGTAGGTCCTAGTGATCATACGTCATTTTATTTGGCAGACATCCCAGTACTTCACTTTTTCACAGGACAGCATACAGATTATCATAAACCCGGTGATGATGCACATAAACTAAACTATGAAGGTATGGAACGTATTTCGACATATATCATGAATGTGATTACAGATTTGGATGATGCAGGACAATTAGGGTTTAAAAAGACAAAAAATGAAAGTGAAGAAGTCCCTATGTTTAAAGTAGCATTGGGTGTAGTTCCAGACTATTTGTTTAATGGAGAAGGCTTGCGTATTGATGGCATTAGTGAGGACAAACCAGCTCAAAAAGCAGGATTACAACGCGGAGATATTGTAGTGAAGTTGGGTGCATTAGACACCCCAGACATGATGTCTTACATGAAGGCCCTAGCTACCTTTGAAGAAGGAGATACAACAATCGTTACCGTAAAAAGAGAGGGTGTATTGCTACAAAGAAAAGCAACGTTTTGACCTTCAGTTTTTAGAGAGCTATGCCTTACTTGTCAGGCTTTTAAAGAAGACAAATCCAAAGCCTATGAATAGCATGAGGTGGAATGGAAACAACCCAAAATCACCTCCTTGATCGCCTACAATAAAAGCAGAATACATTCCAAAGGCAAAGTAGCACATTAAAAGTCCTTCAAAAATAACGTTTACTGAAATGTTCTTTTTCAAGTATTTATTGCCTTTCCACTTATCTTTTAAGGTACTAATATTAAACTTTGGAGTACGTATAAAATCACTTTTTATACCAATGTGTCCTTCAACAACAGCAATGGTGTTATGTAATGAAAAGCCCATGGCTACAGAGAAAAAAGCAAAAAACATTCCGGTGTATTTTATAAATTGTTTGAAACCTCCACCATAAATAGATTTGAAGGTGTGCCAATAGCAAACATAGAAAATAAGGGTGCTTATCACAAAGAAACTCATCACTAAGAAATAAGCCTTAAGATGTTCATATTCGTTTTTAATATAAAGCATTGGAATACTTAAAATAGCCACTAAAAAGATGTTTAAAAACATAGTGCTATTCAATAGATGTAGCAAGCTATGTATTTTGGTTTTTAAAGACACATTCTTACTTGCCAAGACCCGCCTTGCCATTTTCTGAAAATTTTCCGCACCTCCCTTATTCCACCTAAATTGCTGTGAACGAGCTGCACTTATCACAACAGGTAATTCTGCAGGAGTTTCTACATTTTCTAAATATTTAAATCTCCAGGATTTTAGTTGTGCTCTGTAACTAAGGTCTAAATCTTCTGTTAGAGTGTCTCCTTCCCAGTTTCCGGCATCCAGAATACAAGTACGTCTCCAAACACCTGCGGTTCCATTAAAATTTATAAAGTGGCCTTTACTGTTTCTTCCTACTTGTTCTAAGGTAAAGTGGGCATCAAGTGCAAAGGCTTGTATTTTAGTTAAGATAGAGTAGTTTTTGTTAATGTGTCCCCAGCGCGTTTGTACGACACCAATTTCTGGATCTTTAAAATAAGGTATGGTGTGCTCTAGCCAATTGGTTTGAGGAAGGAAATCTGCATCAAAAATAGCGATGTATTCTCCTTTAGCTATTTTCAAACCTTCTTTTAGCGCGCCTGCTTTAAAGCCTGATCTTTTGGTGCGTGTAATGTGTTGTATGTCTAGACCCGTAGCTTGTAGTGTTTTGATTTTTGATGCGGTGGTTTCTAGTGACTCATCCGTAGAGTCATCGAGCACTTGTATTTCGAGTTTCTCTCTAGGGTATTCTAGTGTTGCAATGTTGTCTAACAAACGCTCCATCACATACATTTCATTGTATACCGGAAGTTGGATAGTCACCAACGGAATTTCTTCAGGGTTTTTGAAATCAAATGTTTCGCAATGCGTTGTTTTCTTCTTAGCGCTTAGGTAATTAAAAAGAAGGTTTAGTTGCGCTAATGCATATAGAAATATGAGCAATAGCGAAATAGAATAAATAACCATGATGGTGATCTCCAGTATCATTTTTGAAAAGAATATTTAAAAATCCAAGTTAAAATTTTAATACCTGCAAAGATAGCACCTTTTATGGTACCCGAAACTTTTGAAACCCCAATTCTATTTCTATACTTCATAGGGATCTCTGTGTAGCTGTATTTTTGCTTTAGAGCTTTTAATTGCATTTCAACAGTCCAGCCATAGGTTGTGTCTTTCATGTGTAGGTCTAGTAATTTGTCATACTTTATGGCTCTAAATGGGCCAAGATCTGTAAAGCGAGAACCAAAAAACAGTTTCATTAGTGAAGTGGCTAACCCGTTTCCAAATTTTTGTGGTACCGTCATAGATCCCTCTTCTCGTAATCTTTTAACTCGAGCACCTACAACAAAGTCTATATCCATTTCAAGAATAGGAGTTATAAGTTCTGTTAATTGCTCTGGGTAGTCACTATAATCACCATCTAGAAAAACAATAATATCAGGCTTAATTTCTTGTTCTGATACATATTTCATTCCTCTTAAGCAAGCATACCCATATCCTCTTTTAGGCTCACTTAATACAATAGCTCCAGCAGCTCTAGCAATCGTTTCTGTAGCATCTGTAGAGTTATTGCTCACGACAATGATTTGTGCTACTTGCCTTGGAACATCCTTAATTACGTGACCAATAGATCCCTCCTCATTATAGGCAGGAATTATTACGTTAATAATTGGATATTTCATTAAAAAAGGGTGTCAATATTAGTATTTTTAGAGCTCCAGTTAGGGGTGTATCGATGGTTTTTGTTGCCCTTTTATTTTTTTTCTTGATTCATTAAAGACAGTAGATCTATATCGTTTCCAAGCAATACCTCTGTTGGGTTGATGCGGCCTTGTAACGAGTCATTTTCAAGCTTTAACACCCCGCGTGGGCAAACTGCAGAACAAACGCCACATCCTACACAGGAGCTTCGTACAATATTCTCTCCTTTTTGTGCATAAGCACGAACATCAATTCCTTGTTCGCAATAGGTAGAGCAATTTCCACACGAAATACATTGTCCCCCATTTGTGGTAATTCTAAATTTTGAAAACAAACGTTGTTGTATTCCCATAATTGCGGCCATTGGACAACCCATGCGGCACCAAACTCTATTTCCGAAAATAGGATAGAAGCCAGTTCCTATTACCCCAGAGAAGATGGATCCAATACCAAAGGCATAGAAACTTCTTAGTGCTCCATCAAAACCATATGTGTTTTTATTTAAACCAAAAGAGAAATATTTTGCATTGACTTGTAGCCCGTTTAAATCTACAAAACCAATAAGAAAAATAAACCCAATGGTTAACCCAAAGAAACCAAAAGCACCTTTTATTGCATCTTTGTTGAGCTCATTTCTTTTGTAGTATAACACGACCGCAAAAACTAAAGTTAAAAATACAGCTACACTCATTAAAAAGACATTTTTTGTAAACCAGTATTTTGAGGAGTCATAACCCAAGTAGGTGGAGATCGTTGCAACCGTCGACACAACAGAGAATACTAAGACAGCATTGATCATCCAGCGTTCAAGTTTCCAAGCCTTCATTCCTTTATCACTTAAGTGACGAAACGAATCACCAGCAGTTTCTGCTAATCCTCCACAGCCACAGACCCAGGAGCAGTACCAACGTTTCCCGTATTTGTAGGTTAGCCAGGGGGAAACAACAAAAACCATAAAAACCCCAAGAATTAAAAAAAACAAACCAATTGTTTGGGCATTTATAAACTGATCTACCCGCCATTGCTCAAAAGCGTAGTAATTGAGCGGCCACATGTTTTTTAAATCATTATAAGGTAATGAAAAAGTGTCTGAGTTTAAACGTGCCATCAACTCTGGGATAACAAAAGCAAAAGCAGTTTGAAAAAACATCACACTCGCGGTGCGTAATTGTTCGTACTTGTTGTGTTTGTATTTCAGTAAAAACTTAATTCCGAAAGAAACAATAGCAACGGTATATAGGGTTCCATAAACAAACCACTGGCTTGCAGGGTTACCGCTCATAATCCTGCTTAATGGGTCAAATAACTGAACCAACCCTGTATTGGTTTCATCAACTCCTTGACCCAGCCCTAGAAGCTCTGCAAAAAAGTAGAGAACAATATAAAAGCCTGTAAGGGCTACTCCAGCCAGCCATGCTAAGACCCCTCGAGAGGTCATAGACTTAAACCAAATACCATCATTTTTAATACCCTTCAGCGTATGGTCATAGGCTCCTTTGGCAAAGATAATGACACCACTAGTTATTGATGCTAACGACACTCCGAGCCAAAACCCTTTATTAGAGAGGTCTATATTAAATGCTGCCAATAATAAAATAAACAATCCAAACATTCCAATAAGAACACCTATTTTTTGCTTTGTATTAAGGCTTTTAGGAGGTTGTCCCGTTAGGGCCATGTTTCTTTCTGTAGCCATCATTTATGCGTTTAGGGATTGCTTATTTTGGTATGCTGTGATTATCTCTTTTTCAAAATGAGTAAAGAACTCTGGGTCAAAATTGGCCTTTTT
>JBLHII010000035.1:0-14380 GCA_047616265.1 Minisyncoccia bacterium | reverse complement strand
ATAATGTTCTAAAGAAATACCACTCTTGGAAAACAAAGTAATTGAGCTATAGTTTCCAATAGCAAATGCCACCAAGTAACTAGACATAGGTTGTTTCATGTCAAAAAACCAAGAAGTGACTCCCTGTGTATCACTCTTTTCTATCAAACTCCCATTACTAACAACCGTCTTACCTTTTGGGGCTAAAATAGTAAGATCAAACTCAATCTTATCATTCATATCATCAAGACTTGGGAGCCAGTGTGATGTGTTTTTACCTTGTCCTTGGGTCCAGATTTGGTCTCCAACAAAGTAGAGTGCTTTTTTAGGAGTCACGGCATACTCAAAATTAGCACTATAGGTTTTGCCTTTTTTAAAAGGACCTTGCAGCCAAATCTTATCTTTCGTAAAACGAACCACTATATCTGTATTGATCCTTTTAGCAATAGCCTTAGGCACCATTGCAATGGCGTCAAGATATATTTCTTGCGTATCTGTTAAAATCAAAAACGTAACACGGACACTACCATGTATTTGTTTTTCAGAAAAACTAGGCCTTACTTCTGCCGAAATACTAGTAATATCAACTACTTGTGTTTGCTGGGAGAAAATCAGTAATGGAAAAAGTAAGAAAAGAAAATATTTCATAAAAAGATACTAGTAAATGTGTTGCCAAATTAAGTAAATTCGTTGTATGAATCCTACCTTTTTACAAACACCCATAGAATATCTTAAAGGAGTAGGACCTAATAGGGCCGATTTGTTAAAAAAAGAGTTAGGAATTTTTACTTTTCAAGATTTATTAAATCTTTTTCCAAATAGATACCTAGACAGAACTCAATACTATAAAATACAAGAACTACAACGCAATAGCGCTGATGTTCAGGTAATAGGAAGAATTACACATCTAAAAACAGTAGACCAAAAACGAGGCAAACGTCTGGTAGCCACCTTTAAAGATACCAATGGTATGATGGAGCTAGTGTGGTTTAGAGGGCATAAATGGATAAAAGAAAATTTAAAACTCAATGAAACCTATGTAGCCTTTGGAAAAACAAACTGGTATAATGGCACCTATGCGATGCCACATCCAGAACTTGAACTGCTAAAAGAACACCAAAGTAAGTTGCGATCTGCGCTACAACCTATATATCCCTCTACAGAAAAGTTAAGCAATAGTGGAATTACCAATAGAGTAGTGAATGGGTTAATGGAACAATTATTTTTAGAACTTAAAAATTCATTCGTAGAAACACTCTCACCAAACATACTCGAGCCTTTACAATTAATGTCAAAAAGCAAGGCCATATTTAATATTCATTTTCCAGAAAATGGCGAAGAATTATCAAAAGCAACATATCGGTTAAAATTTGAAGAATTATTTTTTATACAACTGCAATTATTACTTAAAAACTTAGTACATAAAAGTAAAATAAAAGGCTATCCTTTTACCAAAATAGGCGCCCATTTTAACAGCTTTTATAAAGACCATTTACCCTTTGATTTAACAGATGCACAAAAGAGAGTAATCAAAGAAATAAGGCATGATTTAGGTAGCAATGCGCAAATGAACCGCTTATTGCAAGGTGATGTAGGTAGCGGAAAAACAATTGTAGCCTTATTATCAATGTTAATAGCTATTGACAACGGTTTTCAGGCCTGCTTAATGGCTCCGACTGAAATTTTGTCAGTCCAGCATTATAATGGGTTAATTGAATTGTGTAAACCATTAAAAATCAGTATATCACTTCTAACTGGGTCAACAAAGACTTCAAGAAGAAGAACGATTCATGAAGCACTAGAAAATGGTGATTTAAACATAATAATAGGAACGCATGCCTTACTTGAAGATAAGGTGAAATTTAAAAATCTGGGGCTTGCTGTAATAGATGAACAACACCGTTTTGGAGTAGCACAACGCAGTAAATTGTGGCACAAAAACAACTACCCTCCACATGTTTTAGTCATGACAGCTACTCCTATCCCACGCACCCTTGCGATGAGCGTTTATGGAGACTTAGATATTAGCGTTATTGACGAGCTTCCACCTGGAAGAAAGGAGATAAAAACAGTGCATCGTTTTGACGCCAATAGGCTGAAAGTTTTTAAGTTTATGAAAGATGAAATCAATTTAGGCAGGCAGGTTTATATCGTCTACCCACTAATTCAAGAAAGTGAAGTCTTAGATTACAAAGATTTAATGGATGGCTATGAAAGTATTTCTAGAGAATTTCCGCAGCCAAAATATCAAATATCTATTGTACACGGCAAAATGAAACCAGCAGATAAAGAATTTGAAATGAATCGCTTCATAAAGGGAGAGACACAAATTATGGTAGCTACTACGGTTATTGAAGTTGGTGTTAACGTTCCAAATGCCTCGGTTATGGTTATTGAAAGCGCAGAACGCTTTGGCTTATCTCAATTACACCAACTAAGAGGACGCGTAGGACGGGGCGCAGAACAAAGCTATTGTATTTTGATGACGAGTCATAAACTATCTCTAGATGCGAAAACGCGTTTAGAAACCATGACACGTACCAGTGATGGTTTTGAGATTGCTGAGGTAGATCTCAAACTTAGAGGACCCGGAGACATCATGGGAACCCAACAAAGCGGGGTCTTAAACCTAAGAATAGCAGACATTATAAAAGATACCCATATTTTAAAAATAGCAAGAAGCTACGCAAGTCAAACCCTTAAAGAAGACCCTTCATTGCTGCTTCCCAAAAACGAAAACATAAAAAACACTTACGCACAGATAACTAAGTATAAAAATATCTGGAATTACATCTCTTAATACAACAAAAAAAAGAGGCTAACCTACTAAAATACGTTCCAAAACCTATCCATAAGCGCAATTTTAAAAACCCATCAAACTTTTCAAGCTTTTCTAAAGTATAAAAAGCAGCGGTATTGTTATCTTTGCTGCTCTTTAAGGAAAAATGCATTATGAAAATTTCATACAATTGGCTTAAACAATTCATTAACACAGAATGGAGTGCCGAGCAAACAGGAGCACTATTAACAGACCTAGGTCTTGAAATAGAGGGTATTACTACATTCTCTTCTGTCCTTGGTGGGCTAGAAGGCATCGTCGTTGGTCATGTAATCTCGTGTGAGCAACATGGAAATGCAGACCGCTTAAAAGTAACTAAAGTAGATGTAGGAACTGATGAACCTTTACAAATTGTGTGTGGAGCTCCTAATGTTGCAGCAGGACAAAAAGTGCCTGTAGCAACCATAGGCACAACACTATATGACACAGATGGAAATCCTTGGGAGATTAAAAAAGGCAAAATTAGAGGAGAAGTAAGCCAAGGAATGATATGTGCAGAAGATGAGCTTGGTCTTGGAAACGCTCATGATGGAATCATGATCTTAGACCAAAACATAGCTGCAGGAACACCTGCCTCTGAGGTTTTGGCTGT
Source organism: Minisyncoccia bacterium (assembly GCA_047616265.1). Taxonomy (GTDB): domain Bacteria; phylum Bacteroidota; class Bacteroidia; order Flavobacteriales; family Flavobacteriaceae; genus Patiriisocius. Next base: position 10,970 of record JBLHII010000035.1, on the reverse strand, counting down.
TGAAAATGATATTATTTTCGAAATTGGACTAACTCCTAATCGTGCAGACGCCATGAGCCATTGGGGTGTTGCCCGTGACCTTCGTGCTGGTTTAAGACAAAAAGATATTTTCTTAGAATTAATTACGCCTTCTACTACTAATTTTAAGATCGAAAACAGAACTTTAAAAATAGAGGTTCAAGTTGAAAATAACACGCTAGCTCCCCGATATTGTGGGGTAACCATTAGCGATATTGTAATTAAGGAATCTCCAGATTGGTTGAAAAACAGATTAAAAGCTATTGACTTAGCACCCATAAACAATGTCGTAGATGCTACAAACTATGTTTTACATAGTCTTGGACAGCCTTTACACGCATTTGATGCCAAGAAAATATCAGGAAATGAAATTAATGTAAAAACGTTACCCGCTGGAACTAAATTTACAACACTAGATGGTGTCGAGAGAGAGTTGCACGAGGAAGACTTGATGATTTGTGATGCAGAAAAGCCAATGTGTATTGCTGGTGTTTTTGGAGGAGTTGACAGTGGTGTTACCGATGCTACAACAAGTATATTTTTAGAAAGCGCCTACTTTAATGCTGTAAGTGTTCGTAAAACTGCGAAGCGTCATGGACTCAATACAGATGCATCTTTCCGTTTTGAGCGAGGGATTAACCCTAATACTACAGAATATGCACTTATGCATGCTGCTATCCTTATCTGTGAGTTAACTGGCGGAAATATAACCAGTGATATTATTGACGTCTATCCAAAAAAGATCAAAGACCATCAAGTATTTTTAAACTTCGATAAAGCAACAGCACTTATTGGACAAAAAATAGAAACAGAAACTATAAAAAACATCCTGTCTTCACTAGAAATTAAGGTAAACAATGTAACAGAAACAGGTATTGGAATGACCATTCCAGCCTACAGAAATGACGTGACAAGAGAGGCAGATGTTATTGAAGAAATTTTACGTGTCTACGGTTATAATAATATTGGTGTATCTTCAAAATTAAACGCATCTATAGCTAGCACTGTTGGTATTAAAGACTTCGAGGTGCAAAACAAAATAGCCATGCAGTTAACTGCTTTAGGGTTTTTCGAAATGCTAAACAATTCTCTAACATCTCCAAAGTACACATCCCTCTCAGAGACCCTTAATAACGAACATAGCGTTACGATACTTAATCCTTTAAGTAATGAGTTATCTGTGATGCGCCAATCTATGTTATTTGGAGGCCTAGAATCCTTAGCGTACAACACCAAACGTAAAGCCTCAAACGTAAAACTTTTTGAATTTGGAAACACCTACAAAAACTTCCCTAGCGGAAGAGAAGAAAAGAAACATTTATCACTGCTAATCACTGGAAATAAAACAGAAAACAGCTGGGCTATCAATACAGGAAAAGGGGACTTCTTTTTCTTTAAAGGTGTTATCACTGGAGTGTTAAATAGATTAGGACTTTCTAATATCTCAGAAAAAGAAGTGAAAAGTGATTTGTTCTCTGAAGGACTTACACTTTCTTCAAAAAAACAGACCTTAGTTTCTTTTGGTGTGGTTTCAAAAAAAGCTGCCAAACATTTTGGAATTGACGCAGAAGTACTTTATGCAGATTTTCAATGGAGCAATATCCTAACACTATTAAATACACATGATTTTTTAGTACAACCCCTTTCAAAGTTTCCGAAAGTAAAACGTGATTTTGCCCTATTAATTGATGAGGCTGTTGGTTTTGGTGACCTAAAAAACACTGCCTTCCAAACAGAAAAGAGGGTACTTAAAGAAGTTCATCTTTTTGATGTGTATACAGGTAAAAACCTACCTGAAGGCAAAAAATCATATGCGCTCAGTTTCACGCTACAAGATGAAAATAAAACCCTTACTGAAAAGCAGATTGATAAAATCATGAATACGTTGCAATACCGTTTTGAAAAAGACTTTGGTGCTACGCTCCGTTAAGCAAACTGTTTAATAACCGTTAAAAGAGAGTTCCTTGTTGATAAAGAACTAAAAAGGAACTATGTATGCATTAAGATTTGAATATCTTTGATATGTAAGCTTTTTATAATACCTAAATCAACCTATGAGAATTATCTTCTTTGCTGCTATACTTGCTATAACATCGACCACCCATCTCAGTGCACAACAACCAGAAAAGCCCTCAACCTCAGAAATTTACCATAAATTACAAAAACTCAACTTTTTAGGTAGTGCTCTCTATGTTGCAGCTCATCCAGATGACGAAAATACAAGGCTTATTTCTTATTTATCTAACGATGTTCATGCAAGAACCGCATATCTATCTCTCACCCGCGGTGACGGAGGTCAAAACCTAATTGGCCCTGAAATTAGAGAACTCCTAGGGGTCATTCGTACCCAAGAACTACTTGCTGCACGACATACAGATGGTGGAGAGCAACTATTTACAAGAGCGAATGATTTTGGATATTCCAAACACCCAGATGAAACACTAGCCATTTGGAATAAAGATGAAGTTTTAAGTGATGTAGTGCGAGCTATTAGAACCTTTAAACCAGATGTAATTGTTAATAGATTTAACCACAGAAACCCCGGAACCACCCATGGACATCATACTGCTTCTGCAATGTTGAGTTTTGAAGCTTTTGATTTGGTTGGTGATGCAACAAAATACCCAGAAACAGCTATTCAATTTGGCTCATGGCAACCAAAAAGACTCCTTTTTAATACCTCTTGGTGGTTTTACGGAAGTAAAGAAGCCTTTGAAAAAGCAGATAAATCTAATCTAGTTTCTGTTGAAACAGGTAACTATTATCCAGCTTTAGGGCGCTCAAATGGAGAAATTGCTTCGCTAAGTAGAAGCATGCACAAATCACAAGGGTTTGGTAGTACAGGGAATCGTGGCAAGCAAACAGAATATCTTGAATTTTTAAAAGGAAGCTTTCCAATAGATCCTACTTCTCTATTTGATGGAATTAATACCACATGGTCAAGAATAGATGGTGGTGTCGCAATTGGAGCTATTCTAAATCCTCTAATAGAGAATTTTAATTTTAAAAACCCATCGGCAATGGTACCTCAGCTAGTAGCTGCTTATCAGTTATTGAAGCAATCTAAAAAAGGGCATTGGCGCTCCATTAAATTAAAAGAATTAGAACATCTTATTTTAGCAAGTAGTGGCATTTTTCTGGAAGCTGTTTCAACCACCGAGAGCATTAACCCTGGAGGTAACTTCAACCTTAAATTAGAGGCTATTAACAGAAGTACAAACAAAGTGATACTTTCTGGTGTCACTACTATTTCTGGAGGGGTGCTTCTTAATGAGGAGACTACATTAAATAACAATGTGAAAGAAGTATTTGAAACACAGGTGATTTCTAAAAGCGACATACCCTCTGCACCATATTGGTTAAAATCTAAGGGCTCTTTGGGCATGTATAATGCACCAAAAGAGATGATTGGCCTTCCAGGAACTCCTGCTCCAGAGCAAGTTATTTTTTCCTTAAGAATACATAATACCACCATTAAGGTACTAAAAGATGTTGTTTATAAATTTAATGACCCTGTAGCCGGTGAAGTCTACAGGCCTTTCCAAGTGCTTCCAGAAGCATCCTCTAGCATTGCAGAAAAAGTACTCATCTTTGCTGATGAAAATTCACAGCAAGTAGCCGTTACTGTTAGGGCTGGCAGAGACAGCCTAGAAGGCACACTCCAACTAAACGCTCCAAAAGGTTGGGATGTTTCTTCTTCGCAACTTTTTAGTCTAGCGCGTCAGGGAGAAACCACAACACTTTTCTTTACGGTAACTCCTCCTAAAACCCAAAGCGAGGGATATTTGAGACCTTTGATACAAATTGGAGATCGTTATTACGACAAAGAATTAGTGCAAATTGATTATGATCATATTCCATATCAATCTGTATTACTCCCTAGTGAAGCTAAGGTGGCTAGAATAGACATTCAAAAGAAAGGTCAAAACATTGGATACATTAAGGGGGCAGGCGATGCTATTCCTGAAAGTTTAGAACAAATAGGATATGATGTAAGCATGCTTGATGTTTCTGAAATTTCGGCAGAGAGCCTAAAACAATATGATGCTGTTGTGGTTGGCATTAGAGCCTATAATACAATTCCAGCATTAGCCTTTGCTCAAAAAGAATTAAACAAATATGTGGAACAAGGCGGTACTATGGTAGTACAATACAATACAAGCCATAGACTGGTTACTAAAGAGTTAGCTCCTTTTTCGATATCGCTTTCTAGAGACCGTGTCACTGACGAGTTTGCGGCAGTGACAATTTTAGACCAAACACATCCTGTATTAAACAGCCCTAATAAAATAACACCATTAGATTTTGAGAACTGGGTACAAGAACGTGGATTGTATTTCCCAAACACTTGGGCAGCAGCGTTTACTCCTATTTTGGGAATGAATGATACAGGAGCAGATCTAACCAAAGGGTCCCTTTTGGTAGCAAACTATGGCAAAGGATATTATATTTACACAGGCTTAAGTTTTTTTAGAGAACTTCCTGCAGGTGTTCCAGGAGCGTACAGGTTATTTGCTAATATTATTTCTATTGGAAAATAGATTTTAAAGAATTAAATCATGGAAGAACAGAACAACAGCGAACCAAGAGAACAATTTGTGTGGAAACGAAAATTCACAGGTGTTCTAGTTGTTAATGCGATATACGTTGTTCTTTTTTATTTACTAATGAAACACTTTGCCTAGATGCAGCAGATAGATTGGTATATCCTTATAGGAACGTTATTGTTTATTGTATTGTATGGCACCTATAAATCTCGTGGCAGTCAAAATGTTACAGATTATTTAAAAGGAGGAAGTGATTCTCGTTGGTGGACTATTGGTCTTAGCGTGATGGCTACACAAGCTAGTGCTATTACATTTCTTTCTACACCAGGACAAGCATTTCATAGCGGGATGGGTTTTGTACAATTCTATTTTGGATTGCCAATTGCAATGGTTATCATTTGCTTGGTATTCATTCCTATTTATCATAGGCTCAAGGTATTTACTGCCTATGAGTATCTAGAAACTCGGTTTGATCGTAAAACCCGAACCTTAACCGCTATCCTATTTTTAATACAGCGAGGTTTGGCTGCAGGAATTACCATCTTTGCCCCTGCCATTATTTTATCTGCGGTATTGGGTTGGAATTTGGTATTGCTAAATGTTATTATTGGCGTTTTAGTTATTATCTATACCGTAAGTGGCGGAACCAAAGCAGTAAGTGTTACCCAAAAACAACAAATGGGAATCATCTTTGCAGGAATGTTCTTGGCGTTTTTACTCATTTTAAATTACCTCCCCCTAGATATTACATTTACCAAAGCGCTTGAAATTGCTGGTGCTAGTGGAAAAATGGAGATTTTAGATTTCTCATTTGATTTTGACAACAAATACACCTTTTGGAGTGGTATTATTGGCGGTACTTTTTTGGCACTCTCGTACTTTGGTACAGATCAAAGTCAGGTACAACGTTATCTAAGCGGGAGGTCTATGAAAGAAATGCAAATGGGTTTAATTTTTAATGGCCTCTTAAAAATTCCTATGCAGTTTTTTATACTTCTTGTTGGGGTTATGGTTTTTGTCTTTTATCAATTTAATAGTTCTCCATTACATTTTAACCCAAGCGCCGTAAATGAGGTGATGAATTCTGGATACGCAGAAGAGTATCGCGCACTTCAATTTGAAAAGAATACGTTAGAAGTAGCTATCAAAAAACAACAGTTAAGCTATGCTGTACTAAATGGGGAAGGTGAAAAAACAATAGCGCTTCTGGCTATTAAAAACTTACAGACTCAAGAAACAGAACTAAGATCAAGATCTAAAGACCTAATAAAAAAAGCAAATCCAGATGCAGAAACAAATGATAAGGATTATGTATTCATACACTTTATATTAAACAACCTTCCGCGAGGCTTGATTGGTTTACTCCTCGCTGTTATTCTAAGTGCAGCCATGTCCTCAACAGCCTCAGAACTGAATGCTTTAGGCTCTACAACAACTATTGACCTATATAAGAGAAATTACCAAGGAAGAAGTGACAAACACTATTTAAACGCCTCCAAGGGCTTTACAATGTTGTGGGGTATTCTAGCTATCTTAGTAGCCTGTGTTGCTAACTTATTTGAAAATTTAATAGAATTGGTGAATATTATTGGTTCTATTTTCTATGGAAATGTTTTAGGGATCTTCTTATTGGCGTTTTTCTTCACCTACGTAAAAAGCAAAGCTGTATTTATTGCCGCGATCATTACCCAAGGCGTTATTGTATATATCTGGTGGATTGACCTGATGCCTTACTTGTGGTTAAATTTAGTAGGGTCTGCATTGGTTATAGCAATTGCATTTATCTTACAAGTTCTACTAGGGAAAGACAAGAATACAACCGAGCCTCTTGTAGAAGGATAAAAAAAGTAAGGGTAGCCTAAGAAGAATACGTGTAAAATAAAAAGTCCTCTCAACCACAGTATGATTGAGAGGACTTTTTATTTTAAGGGTATTAATTAGCGCCCCAGGCTTTCAAGGACTTTTTGTTTAATGCAACATAATCCATATTTCCTTCAGCCTCTGCTTGAACCATAGAGGCTTTAGCGGCTTTAATTGCCCCTTTAGTATCACCAGATTTTGCATAAATTAAAGACTGTTGTCTCTTGTACCAATATGCCTTTCCATTCAAGGCTACAGCATTATCAATCCAGGTTTTTGCCTGGTTAATGTCTTTTCCGGTTTCTAGATAATACACCGCTGCACTGTAATAATCACCTCCACTTGGAGTTCCCATTACCTTATCGATACTAGCTAACACCTTTTTGTCTGTCATTACTTTAAACCCAACAGTTACATATGTTTTATCCCAAATAATTTCAAGGTTTGCACCATCATTTTTAAGGTTATTTATAGACATCGTAAAAGTTTCAACACTAGTAGGCATGGCATAGGTTTTTGCCACAACTTTAGCTACTACTTTACTTTCATCCCAGGCTTCTGGAGTACCCCAGTTTTGTGAATCAGAATAGAAGTAAACTTCCCAATTTGCTGCACCTGGCTTTGTGAAAACTGCATATGTTCCAGCTTTTACTGCGGTTTCACCAATCATGACATCATCACCAAAGGTAATCATAGAATTTTGGTTTGCTCCGGTACGCCACATAGCATCAAAAGGAACTAAATCGCCAAATATAGCACGTCCTTTTACTGAGGGTCTTGAGTATACTAATGTAACGTCTGTTAATCCAACTGTTTGTTCAAGAGTTTGCAGTGGGCTTGGTGCAGGTGTTTTTATTTGAGCTTTAACTGCTAGTGTCATCATGAACATGGCAGCATATAAAATTACTTTTTTCATAGGGTATAGTTAAGGGTTTGTATTTATGTAAAAATACAAAAAACATTCTATACCGCATTATTGATAAAAGCGTAAATACATTCCATTTTCTGTAGTACCTTTGTTAAATGACAAAACGTTTTATTTCGGAAATAATAGGAACCTTTGCGCTTGTTTTTTGTGGTACTGGCGCCATGGTAATTAATGACTTCACAGGAGGTACTGTAACACATGTAGGCGTTGCAATTACTTTTGGTCTTATTGTTATGGGAATGATCTATGCTTTTGGAGACATTAGTGGTGCCCATATGAACCCTGCAGTTACTATTGGCTTTGCATATGCTAAAAAATTTCCATGGAAAGAAGTTCCGCTATATGTTTTAGCGCAGCTCATTGGAGCCTTTGTAGCAAGTGGTCTATTATTATATTTGTTTCCAGACAGTCAAACCCTTGGCGCCACCCTACCACAGCTCTCGGCATTTAAAGTTTTTATATTTGAAATTATACTTTCCTTTTTCTTGATGGTTGTAATTATAAATGTATCTACTGGATCTAAAGAAATTGGAATTGTAGCTGGTATAGCTATCGGAAGTGTTGTCTTGTTAGAAGCTATGTTTGCTGGTCCTATTACAGGTGCATCTATGAATCCAGCGCGCTCTATAGCCCCTGCAGTTATTTCTGGAAACATAGCAGATTTATGGATCTATATCTTTGCTCCTATTTTGGGTTGTTTACTTGCTGTGATGAGTTGTAAACTGGTCAAAAATGAGCAATGCTGTGATGAAAATTCTTAACCTCAGACTAATAATAGAATTCTAAGCTACAGAGTTCTCTCAAAATCGATGTGTTCATTATAAAATATATGTACGCTAATTTTGTTTAATGATTTCTTCAAAACATAAAACAAAATATTTTTAGAGTATCTTGCAATCTTTATTAAATTGAGCTAAAATAAAACCAAAAAATTGTTTTTAATTTTATTTATGAAAATATACACATTACACTCAAAGCAAAAACTACCTATAAGCAAACAGCGCGCTTGGGATTTTTTATCAGACCCTAATAATTTAAAAATCATTACCCCAAAATACATGGGGTTTGTCATAAAATCTGGTGCAGACAGACCTATGTTTGCTGGACAATTCATACAGTATATTGTAACGCCATTATTGGGCATCAAGACTAAGTGGGTCACAGAAATCACCCAGGTTAAAGAGGGTGATTATTTTGTAGATGAACAACGTTTTGGTCCATACGCACTATGGCATCACAAACATTTTATCAAAGAAATTGAGGGCGGTGTAGAAATGGAAGATATTATAGACTACAAAATACCTCTTGGTTGGTTAGGGCAGCTAGCACACCCTATACTAGTAAAGCCAAAACTCAATGAAATATTTGAATACAGAAAAAAGAAATTAACCGAACTTTTTGGAACGCTCTAATTAGTTCACAACACCTAAAATACTATGAAAAACATACTCCTTATTGGTGGCTCGTATGGAATTGGCGCCGCAATAACAGACCAACTCAAAGATAATCACACCGTTTTTATTGCTTCAAGAACAGATGAAAACATTCCTGATGGTGTTACTCACATAACATTTGATGTACTCAAAGATGACATCACAACACTGCCGTTACCAGATCAAATAGATGGTTTGGTGTATTGCCCAGGTAGTATTAACCTAAAGCCATTTAAACGTATTAAACCTCAAACATTTCAAGAAGATCTTGAGCTTAATTTTATATCTTTAGTGAGGGTTTTACAAGGCTTACTACCTAAACTAACCGCTTCAAACCAGGCAAGCTTAGTATTTTTTAGCACCGTTGCGGTAAAGATTGGGATGCCATTTCATACCAGTGTCTCTGCATCAAAAGGAGCTATTGAAGGATTTGCAAAGGCATTGGCTGCAGAATATGCTCCAAAAATGAGAGTAAATGTTATTGCACCGTCATTAACAGATACGCCTTTGGCTGGACGTTTACTTTCCAGTGATGATAAAAAAGAAAAAATGGGAGCATTACATCCCCTAAAAAGAATTGGCACCGTAGAAGACATTGCAAATATTGCTTGTTTTTTACTAACAGATCAATCTAGCTGGATGACAGGTCAAGTACTTGGAGTCGATGGAGGAAAATCAACACTTCAAACACAATAAATTGGGAGATACTGTAAACATATTTTGGTTTAGACGTGATTTACGTCTTGAAGATAATGTTGGGTTTTTTAATGCACTACGAGGGAAACACCCTGTGGTACCCATTTTTATTTTTGACACCGAAATTTTAGACAGACTATCACAAGATGATGCTAGAGTAACTTTTATATACAATACCATACAAGCATTAAGAACTTCATTACAAGAGCATGGAAGCAATCTAGCTATATATTACGGGAAACCTATTGAGGTCTTTAAAAAGATCCTGAAAGGATATGCCTTACAGAATGTAATCACGAACAGAGATTATGAGGTATATGGTCAACAGCGAGACCTTGCTATTAAAAATTACTTAGCAACGATTCCTCAGAGCAAAGCAAATGATGCTACTGTTGGTTTTTACGACTACAAAGACCATGTTATTTTTGAAAAAGACGCTATTGTTAAGGATGACGGTACCCCCTATGTAGTATACACCCCTTTTAAAAACAAATGGAAAAGTACATTTAATCCAGAGAAAGACCTAAAAGACTACCAAACAAGCTCTTATTTTGGAAACCTATATCAAGATACTTCGATGCCAACAGTAACGCTGGCGGAAATGAATTTTATTCCCGCTAGTATTCGTGTTGCTAAACACAGAACATCTCCTACACTCATACAAAACTACGAAGACACCCGTAATTTCCCCGCTATAGATGGTACCTCACATTTAGGACCCCATTTACGCTTTGGAACAGTAAGTATTAGAGCCATGATGAGAAAGGCAATTTCAGAAAAAAATGAAATATTTTGGAGTGAACTTATCTGGCGAGAGTTTTTTATGCAGATATTTTGGCACTTCCCCAGTACGCAAGAAAAAGCTTTCAGGCCAAAATACGATCGCATCGAGTGGCGTAATAATGAAGAAGAGTTTGAGCATTGGAAAAATGGAACCACAGGCTACGCAATGGTTGATGCTGGAATACGAGAACTGAATAAAACAGGTCATATGCATAATAGGGTACGTATGCTTGTTGCTAGTTTTTTATGCAAGCATCTTTTAATTGACTGGCGCTGGGGCGAGACTTACTTTGCTTCTAAGCTATTAGATTATGAAAGATCCAGTAATGTAGGTAATTGGCAATGGGCAGCAGGGAGTGGCGTTGATGCAGCGCCTTATTTTAGGATTTTCAACCCAATCACACAGGCCGATAAGTTTGACAAAGATAAAAAGTATATTAAAAAATGGGTGCCAGAGTACAATACAGAAAAGTATACTACAATGATTGTTGATCATAAAATAGCTCGTGAAAGGTGTCTTGAAACCTACAAAAAAGGGATAAATGAGTAAAAAATACGAAATAAAAAACACAACAATCGTTTAATAATCATCTCGTGTGTAATCTTTATTTATATGGAGGTGTATTTTGTTACTTAAGCACCTATGGCAAGAATAGAACCTTAAGTGTGCGCATAAAAACCTCTAAAGATATCTTTAGTAATACC
>JBLHII010000034.1:0-14423 GCA_047616265.1 Minisyncoccia bacterium | reverse complement strand
TGCTGCATACCTGTATTGGGCAGGTTCTGGAACGGGAGATTTTGATGTAACTCTTAATGGAACTCCAATTACTGCGGAACGAACTTTTGCAGACAATATGAGCAATGGCTTGGTTTTTTTTGCTGCTTTTGCTGATGTTACAGCACTTCTTCAAACCATTGGCACTAATACCTACACGTTATCAGATTTAGACCTAACGGAGGTTATTGCTGAATACTGCGGAAATACTACAAATTTTGGAGGATGGGCGATCACTGTTATTTACCAAGACCCTAGCCTACCCTTAAATCAAGTCACTGTATTTGATGGACTTGAGAGTGTTTCGTCTACCAACACAAATCTTACCATTACCCTTTCAAATATAAATGTATTAGATAATAATGGTGCCAAAATTGGATTTTTAGCATGGGAAGGGGATCGATCCCTTTCTGTGACAGAAACATTACAAATAAATGGAAACATTATAAGCAACCCTCCCCTCAATCCTGCAGACAACGCTTTTAATGGCACCAATAGTTTTACAGGAAATGAAGTGCTTTACAATATGGATATAGACTTTTATTCTATAGAAAACAATATAAATCCAGGAGACACAAGTGCTGTTATTGACCTAACTTCTGGGCAAGATTTTGTGATGATAAATAATATTATTACGGTATTAAATTCGCAATTACCTGACGCAACCATAAGCATTGACAGCATTCAAGGCGGCATTACATGTGGAGATAGAGCACTAGAGATTGCATATACGGTGTACAATGTAAATTGCACGGACCCGCTTCCCGCATTCACACCCATAGCTTGGTATGCAGATACTACCCTTATTGGGCAAAGCCAAACAAACTCTATAATTCCTATTGACGGACAAGAAACAATATCCATCACCATCATCATACCCGAGGCAATTGAGGCAGACTTTGAACTCAATGTATTTGTTGACGATAACGGCGCTGGTGGAAGTACGGTATACGAAATTGTAGAAAACAACAATCAAGACAGTGCTACTATTCATCTTTTAGATCTTCCTGAAGCAAGTCAATTACAAGACCTAGAACGCTGCGACGCAAATGGCATAGAACGCTTTGATCTTACAGAAGCTATTGTGCAACTAGATCCAGATGTTGTTGTTAGTTTTCATGTATCACAAACCGATGCAGATTCCAACACAAACCCCATTTTATACCCTACCGAGTATATAAACATTGAAAACCCGCAACAAATATTTGTTCGCGCAGACAATGCAGAATGCCAAGTTGTAAATGTCTTTAATATCGCAGTAATTGTATGTCCAATTCCAGACGCTACCATCTCTATTGATAATACTCTTGACACCTGTAGAACAGAAAAATTAGCCTTTGCATATACCACATATAACACCCTAGGAACAGGACCATTGCCTGCCAATACTCCTATTGCATTTTATATCGATGATTTTTTAGTGCGGCAATCTCAGACTCAAGAAGGTATTCCTCCAGGAGGAAGTGAAAATGGGTTTATTGAAATTATGTTAGATGCTGCACTACCAAATAGTATTTCACTGCGAGTGGTTATAGATGACGATGGAAGCCAACAAGGTATTGTAGAAGAATTAGATGAAACTAACAATGAATTTATAATACAAGTAACTTTTGTATCTATTCCACCCATAACAGGGTTACCAGATTTATTGCTGTGTGATGAGGGCTTTAATAGGGCTGTTTTTGACCTCACGGTCCAGAATGACTTAATAAGCACAAACCAAGATGACACGATTTATTATTATACCTCATTAGAAAATGCAACATCAGGTTCTTTTCCTATTACAAATCCTTCAAGTTATCAAAACATAGATGGAGATCAACAAATCTTCGTACGGTTAGACACGTCTGTTTGTTTTGCTATTCATTCCTTTTGGGCCCGTACAAAAAACTGCCCACCTTTTATTCCTCAAGGATTTTCTCCAAATTTAGATGGTGTTAATGATGAATTTGAAATTACAGGACTCCTAAACGTATATGAGAATTTTGAATTAAAAATATACAGCCGAGAAGGGAATTTAATATACTCGGGAGGAAACTCAAGAGGATTTTGGAACGGCATTCCTAATACTGGCTTTTTATATAATGAAATGCTGGTTCCTGTTGGCACCTATTATTATGTGTTATTTTTGAATGACCCAGCAATGCCAGAACCCCAAATTGGATTTGTGTATATTAACTATTAAAGAATCTTTAAATTCATAACACAAAACAGCAATATCTATAGGGAGCTTAAACAATCTTTCTAATAAAGGGTAAAAGACAAAAAACACTTCAAATAAAAATTAAGAGGCTATATTTTAAACATATTATTCCATTTTACTTTGAACTATTTATAGTGATGCTTTTGGGGTAAATTTAAGGAAATAATGACCTTAATTTGGCTATTTTTGTAGGCATATGAAATTCGATATTGTTTCAAAATTTAAACCTGCAGGAGACCAGCCTAGTGCAATCAAATCACTCGTGGATGGAATCAACTCCAATGAACAATACCAAACATTACTTGGAGTAACAGGGAGTGGTAAAACATTTACCGTTGCCAATGTTATACAAGAGGTAGAGAAGCCAACCCTTGTGCTAGCACACAATAAGACCTTAGCCGCACAGCTTTATTCAGAATTTAAGCAATTTTTCCCCAACAATGCGGTAGAGTATTTTGTTTCCTATTATGATTATTACCAACCAGAAGCTTTTATTCCTTCAAGTGGCGTTTACATAGAAAAAGACCTTTCCATTAATGAAGAAATTGAAGTAATGCGTCTAAGCACTACATCTTCTTTACTTTCTGGGCGTCGTGACGTAATTGTTGTTGCATCTGTATCATGCCTTTACGGTATTGGAAACCCAGTAGAGTTTCAGAAAAATGTAATTTCACTAGAAAAAGGACAGGTACTCTCAAGAACAAAACTACTACACCAGCTAGTACAAAGCCTCTACTCTAGAACCGAGGCAGATTTCAACCACGGGAACTTTCGCATCAAAGGAGATACCGTAGATGTGTTTCCTGGATATGCAGACAATGCATTTAGAGTTCACTTTTTCGGTGATGAAATTGAAGAAATAGAAGCCTTCAACCCATTAAATAACAATGTGATTGAAAAATATGAGCGTCTCAATATTTATCCTGCTAATATGTTTGTCACATCCCCAGATGTGCTACAAGGAGCTATTAAAGAAATTCAAGACGATTTAGTAAAACAAATAGATTACTTTAAAGAAATAGGAAAACACCTAGAGGCAAAACGTCTTGAAGAACGCACCAACTTTGATCTTGAAATGATTCGAGAGTTAGGCTACTGTAGTGGTATTGAGAACTATTCTAGATACTTAGACGGCCGCCTTGCTGGAACCCGTCCTTTTTGCTTACTCGATTTTTTTCCAGATGACTTTTTAATGATTGTAGATGAGAGCCATGTAAGTGTTCCCCAAGTAGGGGCCATGTATGGAGGTGATAGATCTCGTAAAGAAAATTTGGTAGAGTATGGTTTCAGACTACCAGCAGCTATGGACAATAGACCATTAAAGTTTGAAGAGTTTGAAGCGATGCAAAACCAAGTGATTTATGTGAGTGCTACTCCTGCAGACTATGAATTAGAAAAGTCTGACGGTGTGTTTGTTGAACAAATCATAAGACCTACCGGCCTTTTAGACCCGCCCATAGAAGTACGTCCTAGCCTTAACCAAATAGACGATTTACTGGAAGAAATCCACAAACGAATTGAGCTTGACGAACGTGTCTTAGTGACTACATTAACCAAGCGCATGGCAGAAGAACTCACCAAATATATGGACCGTGTAAACATTAGGTGTCGCTACATACATAGTGATGTGGATACCTTGGAGCGTGTGGAAATCATGCAAGATTTACGATTGGGCTTATTTGATGTCTTAGTGGGTGTTAATTTACTGCGGGAAGGACTTGATTTACCAGAGGTGTCTTTAGTAGCTATTCTAGACGCAGACAAAGAAGGTTTTTTACGAAGTGAACGTTCGCTTACACAAACAGTAGGTCGTGCCGCTCGTAATCTAAATGGTAAAGCTATTTTGTATGCAGATAAAGTTACAAAGAGCATGCAAAAAACTATGGACGGCACAGAATACCGCCGAGGCAGACAAATTGCACATAATAAAGAACACGGCATTACCCCTAGCGCCATTAAAAAGAGTTTTGAAAACTCCTTGACCAAATCAAAACAAGATGCTTATGCTATTGAAACCACAGGCACCCTTGCAGCGGCAGAACCAGAAGGTCAATATTTAACCAAACCACAGTTAGAAAAGAAGATTCGAGATACTAGAAAAGCCATGGAAAAATCTGCTAAAGAATTAGATTTTTTAATGGCCGCCAAACTAAGAGACAAAATAAAATCTTTGCAGAAAACCGTAACAGAATTACGATAATACCTTCTGAAACTTTTGCCTAATTATATTTGTGGCATATTCGCATAAACTCGGGATGCTTCTGCTTTTAAACTTCCTCTCAAACTGTTACATTTGTATAAAACTGAACACCCATGTTAAAAGCAGGAGTTCTAGGTGCAGGACACTTAGGAAAAATACATTTAAAATTACTACAGCAATCAACAAAATATGAATTGGTTGGCTTTTTTGATTCCAATCAAGAAGCTGCCAAGGCCATTGAAAAAGAATTTGGTTACAAAAGCTTCAACTCTATGGAATCTCTCATAGAAGCCAGTGATGTGGTAGATGTGGTAACCCCTACTATTTATCACTATAATTGTGCAGAGAAGGTCATAAAAGCAGGGAAGCATTTGTTTATTGAAAAGCCCATCACACATACGGTTTTAGAAGCTGACACCATTCGCGATTTGGCTAAAAAACACGGTGTTCGGGGTCAAGTAGGACAGGTAGAGCGTTTCAACCCCGCGTTTATGGCTGTTAGCGATATGATTGATAATCCAATGTTTATTGAAGCCCATAGATTGGCGGAGTTTAATCCACGCGGCACCGATGTTTCTGTGGTGTTGGATTTAATGATCCATGACATTGATGCTATTTTAAGCGTTGTTAAAAGCGATGTTAAAAAAGTACATGCGAGCGGCGTCTCTGTTATTAGCGAGACTCCAGATATTGCCAATGCACGTATCGAGTTTGAAAACGGATGTGTTGCCAATTTAACAGCCAGCCGTATTTCAATGAAGACCATGCGTAAAGCTAGATTTTTTCAAAAAGACGCCTATATTTCTGTAGATTTTTTAGAAAAAAAATGTGAGGTTGTGAAAATGAAAGATGCTCCAAAAACACCAGATGATTTTGCAATGGTACTAACCAATGCAGAAGGTGTGAAAAAACAAATTTATTTTGACAATCCAGATGTAGCTAGCAACAATGCTATTCTAGATGAACTCAATAGTTTTGCAGATGCAATTGCACATGACAGAACTCCAGAGGTGTCACTAACACAGGGTGCAGAAGCATTGCGTGTGGCGATGTTGATTATTGAAAATTTCAAAATGTTATAATAACTAAAATAAAATTTCCGTTTAAGGAAAGAATTAATACACATATTTCATGAAAAATGTAGCAGTAATTGGAGCGGGAACAATGGGTAATGGTATTGCCCATACCTTTGCGCAAAAAGACTATAAAGTACAATTGATAGATGTTTCTCAAGCGTCGTTAGATCGTGGCGTAGCTACTATTGCCAAAAACCTAGACCGCATGGTCGCTAAAGAGAGAATTTCTGAAGCAGATAAAGCAAGAACGCTCAATAACATTACCACATTTACAGATTTAAAAACAGGGGTAGAGTACGCTGGTTTGGTGGTAGAGGCAGCAACAGAAAACCTTGACTTAAAACTAAAGATTTTTAAAGATTTAGAAGCTTTTTGTCCAGATGATACAATCATGGCAAGTAATACATCATCAATCTCTATTACAGAAATAGCAGCTGTAACGTCAAGACCAGAGATGGTTATTGGGATGCACTTTATGAACCCTGTACCTGTGATGAAGTTAGTAGAAATCATCAAGGGATATAGTACTAGTGACGAAACATATAACACGGTTGCTGAAATTTCAAAAAAATTGGGTAAAATACCCGTAAAAGTAAATGACTATCCAGGTTTTGTAGCCAACCGCATATTAATGCCAATGATCAATGAAGCGGTAGAAACACTTTTTAACGGTGTAGCAGGTGTTAAAGAAATAGACACTGTAATGATGTTAGGAATGGCTCACCCAATGGGCCCATTAGCCCTAGCAGATTTTATTGGTCTTGATGTTTGTCTATCTATTTTAAATGTAATGCATGATGGCTTTAAAAATCCAAAATATGCACCCTGTCCCCTATTAGTGAATATGGTAATGGCTGGTAAATTTGGAGTAAAAAGTGGAGAAGGATTCTATGATTACACTGAAAACAGAAAAGCTGTTGATGTAGCTAAGATGTTCTCTTAAGCATCGTATCAAGCAAGAAAAACCATGGCAAAAATAATTCCATTTAAAGCAGTACGCCCTACGCGAGATAAGGTAAGCCTTATTGCTGCAAGGTCTTATGATTCTTACACACATGACCAAAGAGAAGCGCGTCTTAGAGACAACCCTTTTTCTTTTTTACATGTTGTAAATCCTGGGTATAAATATTCGCAAGTAATTGAGGGTAAAAAAAGGTACGAATTAGTGCGCAATAGATATCAAGAATTTAAAGAAGATGGTATTTTTATGCAAGAAGAGGAGCCTTCTTTTTATGTATATAAAATTCTAAACCATGAAGGGGCAGAATTTAACGGTATTATAGCAGCAGTAAGCACTCACGATTATGAAGAAGACATCATTAAAAAACACGAAGACACTTTAGAGTACAAAGAAGACGTTTTTGTTAAGTACCTAAACACCGTTGGTTTTAATGCAGAACCAGTACTTCTTACCTACCCAGATAATGATGCCTTAGCTCTGATTATTAAATCTGTAATGAAAACCAGAGCAGAATATGAATTTACCACAACCCATAGGGACACACATTACCTATGGCCCGTAAGTGAAAGCTCTTTAGTTTCTGAAATTTCAGAGGTATTTGAGAGCATCCCAACACTCTACATTGCAGACGGACATCACAGAAGTTCATCATCTTGTTTGCTATCAAAAAAACTACAGCAAGAGAACGAAAATCATACTGGAGATGAACCTTATAATTACTTTATGAGTTTCCTGATTCCAGAAAGTGATTTGAAAATTTTTGAATTTAACAGACTTATTAAAGATCTTAATGGGTTGAGTAAACAAGAATTTTTAATTCAGCTAGACTTTTCATTTAGAATTGAAAACAGAGCGCAAAACTTTTACAAACCCAACAAAAAACATCATTTTAGCATGTATCTTGATGGTGATTTTTACTCACTTTACTTGCGTAAAGATAGTTATGAGATAGGCAATGCACTTGATGCGCTTGATGCTCAAATTTTATATAAGCTAATATTTGATCCAATTCTTGGGATAAAAGATCCACGCAATGACACCAGAATAGCGTATGCAGATGGTAAAAAAGATATGGCATATGTAAAAGCTGCAGTCGATAACAAGGCGTTTTCCGTTGGTTTTGGAATGCTACCTGTTACTTCGCAGGAAATGAAGAAAATAGCAGATGAAGGCCTTAAAATGCCTCCAAAGAGCACCTATATTGAACCTAAACTACGAAGTGGTATTACTATTTATGAATTTTAATTCTTTTCAATTAAAAGAGCATAAAAATAAATACAGTAGAAATAACAACAGTGAATTAATATGAGTATTTCAGAAAACATAAAAAAATATCAAACTGTACTTCCAGAGCAAACTACATTAGTCGCTGTTTCTAAAACCAAACCCGTAAGTAGCTTAATGCAAGCATATGACGCAGGACAACGCGTATTTGGTGAGAATAAAATACAGGAAATGGCTTCTAAATGGGAAGAGATGCCCAAAGACATTGAATGGCATATGATTGGTCATGTACAAACCAACAAGGTAAAATATATGGCTCCGTTTGTGAGTCTAATTCATACAGTAGATAGTATAAAATTATTGCGAGAAATCAACAAACAAGCTGCTAAACACGATAGAGTGATTGAGTGTTTGTTGCAGATTAAAATAGCAGAAGAAGAAAGTAAATTTGGAATGGATGAAGTGGATGCATTAGAATTGTTAGCTTCGGAAATAGCAACAACATTACCCCATGTTACAATTGTTGGATTGATGGGAATGGCTACCTTTACGGAAGACAAAACACAGGTGGAGGCAGAGTTTAATAAATTAAGTATCATCTATAAAGACGTTAAAAAAAAACACCCAAAACTCACTATTTTAAGTATGGGTATGAGTGGTGACTTCTTACTAGCCCTTGAGCATGGTAGTAACATGGTGCGTATTGGGAGTTCTATATTTGGAGCTAGAAATTATAATTAAGTAAAAGCATATTGGAATACGCAATTTTAGACATAGAAACTACCGGAGGGAAATACAATGAAGAGGGCATCACAGAAATTGCAATCTATCGTTTTGATGGAGACAAGGTAGTAGATCAATTTGCCAGCTTAGTAAACCCAGAGATACCGATACAGCCCTTTGTGGTAAATCTTACAGGTATTAATAATGGGATGCTGAAAAATGCACCAAAATTTCATGAAATTGCCAAAAGAATTATAGAGATCACAGCGGGTACTATTCTAGTAGCCCATAATGCACAATTTGACAATAGAATACTCACTACAGAATTTGACAGACTAGGCTACAACTTTGACAAAGAAACATTGTGTACTGTTGAAATAGCAAAACAACTTATACCAGACATGCCTTCTTATAGTCTTGGAAAGTTAGTGAGCGCTCTAGGAATTCCAATAACAAATAGACATCGTGCACAAGGAGATGCATTAGCCACCGTTGAACTTTTTAAGCTGCTGTTGCTTAAAGACTCTAAAAAACAAATGGCGCAACAGTTTGTTAAAAAAAATCCAAGAAGACAGGTAGATTCAAAATTAATCACCCTTATTCAAGCTGCTCCAACTGCCATAGGTGTTTACTATATGCATCGAGAAGATGGAACTATTATTTACATTGGAAAAAGTAAAAACATACAAAAAAGGCTGAGCCAACATTTCACTAACGACAATAAAAAATCGAAGGCTATACAGCTCGAGGTTACAGCAGTAACCTATGAAAAAACAGGGAACGAATTAATTGCACTTTTAAAAGAAAGCGAAGCTATTAAACAGCTTAATCCAAAGTTTAATAGCGCCTTACGAAAAAGAACATTTAACGCACAGCTTATTTCATTTATAGATGATAATGGATATATTAATTTAAAAATTGAAAAAGCAGATGCGCGTAAAAAAGCCATTACTACCTTTAGCAACCTTCAAGCTGCCAAAGCTAATCTTGAAAATATTATTGGTAAATATGCTTTATGCCAAAGTCTGGGAGGTTTTCAAGACACAAAAAAGGCCTGTTTTAGTTATGGTATTAAAGAATGTGTAGGGGCTTGTATTCAAAAAGAAAGTCCAGAAGACTATAACAAAAAAGTCAACGTGTTTCTTGAAGATTACAGCTATCAAAATCAACACATGCTAGTTATTGATAGAGGTAGAAAAATAGAAGAACGCTCGGTTATCTTAATAGCTCATGGCATCTACAAAGGTTTTGGGTTTTTCACCTTAAACCATCAAATCACCACTCCTGAAATACTAAAGTCTATTATCAACCCTAAGGAGAATAATAGAGATGCACAACACATTTTACAATCCTACTTACGGAAAAACAAAGTAATTAAAATTATAAATCTAGATGCAGACCCTCAAAGTTTATAGAAACTTCTGTACTTTTAACAGTGTAAAATTAATCTATTGAATAGAAAAAGTTCTATACCTCTCCGTAGCAAATTACATAGTATCATCTATGAAGCAGACACTCCTATGGGAAAGCTGTTTGATGTAGTGCTTCTTATTTTAATTTTTATAAGTGTTATTTTGGTCATGTTAGAGAGTGTTACCTCTATTGATACTCATTACCACGAGTTCTTATATTTTGGAGAATGGGTCATTACAATCTTTTTTACCATTGAATATATTTTACGAATTATTACTGTAAAAAAAACAGCTAGTTATGTCTTTAGCTTTTATGGTATTATTGACCTTCTCTCAACCATACCCCTATACTTATCATTTATTTTAGCAGGAAGTAACGCACTACTAGCTGTTAGGGCCTTAAGGTTATTACGCATTTTTAGAATATTAAAAATTACACGCTATTTAGGAGAAGCAAACAAATTAAATAAAGCCTTAAAAGACAGCAAACCCAAGATATTAGTCTTTTTATTTGCTGTGCTAATACTCTCTATTCTCGCAGGTACCATCATGTATCTGGTTGAAGGAGAGGAAAGTGGCTTTGTCAGCATTCCCATTAGCGTGTATTGGTGTATCGTCACCCTAACTACTGTTGGCTTTGGAGATATCGCACCTATTACCCCTCTAGGGCAATTTATAGCTGCCATCATCATGATTATGGGGTATGGCATAATTGCAGTACCTACAGGTATTGTGAGTGCAGAATATGCAAGTAAAAAAACAACCACAATAGATGATCCAGACTATGTACACGTAAACTCACAATCATGTCAAAACTGTAATGAAAACATCCATTATGACGATGCAGAATTTTGTCATAAATGTGGCACATCTTTACATGACAAAGAGCACTTAGAGTAATGTCAAAAAAACACTTACTTATTTGTGTTGTAGGTGCCACAGGAATTGGCAAGACAACACTTGGTATTGCACTCGCAAATGCTTTTAACACAGAAATTATTTCGGCAGACTCACGCCAATTTTATAAAAAAATGAACATTGGAACCGCGGTGCCATCTCCAAAAGAATTGGATGCTGCTCCACACCATTTTATACAACACAAAAGTATTTTTGATTCGTATAGTGTTGGAGATTTTGAACGGGAAGGACTACTAAAATTGGACACCATTTTCACAGAACAGCCTATCGCGGTTTTAGTGGGTGGGTCTGGTTTATATGTAGATGCTTTAGTAAATGGATTAGACTATTTCCCAACCATAGACGAAGAAATCAGAGTAAGTCTGAATAAAACACTAGAAGAACAAGGTATTAAAGCGCTACAGGCAGCGTTAAAAGAGGTTGACCCGGTCTATTATAAAACTATGGATAGAGAAAACCCAAGACGATTGATAAGAGCATTAGAAATTTATAAAGGAACTGGAAAGCCGTATTCAACTTTCTTAAAAGCCAAAGCTGCAAACAGGAATTTTGACACACTATACATCGGACTCTCTGCAGATAGGGCTATTGTTTATGAGCGCATCAATAAAAGGGTCGACATAATGATGGAAAATGGTTTGCTAGACGAGGTACAGGGACTATATCCTCACCGAGCGCTAAATGCATTACAAACAGTAGCGTATAAAGAATTATTTGAATATATGGATGGCTCGCGATCTTTAGAAGATGCAGTAGGCGAAATTAAAAAAAATACACGCCGCTTTGCAAAAAGGCAAGGCACATGGTTTAGAAAAAATAAACGTATCTATTGGTTTGATTACATGACTGACACTACCGATATTATTATGTTTATAAAAGAAAAAAACGCCCTAAAATAGGGCGTTTAAAACACTTATACATATGTAATTTACTTAAATATCAACCTCGCTTTTCACTACCAAACGAAATCCTTCACCGTGTATATTGATGATCTCTACATCATCTTCTTTCTTTAAGTACTTGCGTAATTTCGCGATATATACATCCATACTTCTTGAAGTAAAGTAATTATCATCTCTCCAAATCTTAATCAATGCCAGTTCCCGTGGCATTAGATCATTTTTGTGCAATGCAAGCAAACGCAATAACTCATTCTCTTTAGGAGAAAGCTTTACAGGGTTTTCATTATTAAACGTTAAAAAACGAAGCTTAGAGTTTAGGAAAAAATTCCCTACCTGAAACTCAAATTGCTTACTATCTGCAATAGAATCTTTGGCTTTACGTTGAATTATAGCTTTAATTTTCATTAAAAGAACCTCACTGTCAAATGGCTTATTTAAGTAATCATCTGCCCCTACTTTATAACCTTTTAAAACATCCTCTTTCATAGATTTTGCCGTTAAGAATATGATTGGAACATCTTCATTTTTTTCACGTATTTCTTTAGCCAATGTGAATCCATCTTTATAAGGCATCATGACATCTAAAATACAAAGGTCATAATCATCTTTTTTAAATTTTTCAAAACCTTCCATACCGTTTTTGGCGTGTACAACATTGTAGTCATTCATGGTCAGGTAATCTTTGAGAACGGTACCAAAGTTTGGATCATCCTCTACTAGTAATATTTTTTTGTTTTCAGTTTCCATATGTTACGATATTAAGTGTAATTTAAATATAAATGTGCTTCCTTTTCCTTGTTCGCTTTCAATAGTGATTTCTGCATTATGATCGTCGAGAATCTTTTTTACGTATGACAATCCTAACCCATGTCCTTTTACATTATGAATGTCACCTGTGGGAACGCGATAGAATTTTTCAAAGATTTTATTTTGTACCGCTTTAGTCATTCCTATTCCTTGATCTTGTATTTTTAAAACAATTACATCTTTAATGTTTTCAGTATAAATATCAATTTTAGGTGGCTCTTCAGAGTATTTCACAGCGTTATCTAAAATATTCACAAGAACATTGGTAAGGTGTGTTTCATTTACAAAAACATCTGTTTTTAGCGCTGCAAAATGGGTGTGTATATACCCACCGTTATCCTCTATTATTAAACTAATACGAGATACAGCGTCTTCTAAAATGTGATGTATATCATAATGCTCTTTAGGCAAATCAAGTTCGTTTTTTCCGAGTCCAGAAATACGCAATACATCTTCAACTTGCCCTAACATTCTTGCATTTTCATCGCGTATCATTTTAATATATTTATCAAAAAACACATCATCACCTTTTACCTTTGGGTTAATAAGTGCATCTAATGCTAAACCGATAGTAGCTATAGGTGTTTTAAACTCATGTGTCATATTATTGATAAAATCATTTTTAATTTGAGCAATCTGCCGTTGCCTTACCAACTGGCTTAGTGCACTGTAAAATGTAATAAAAATAACACTTGTAAAAGAGAGTGATAAAATAGACATACCTAAAATAGTGGACCAAACATCACGTTCCTGCTCATAGAAGTTTACATATAGTTGATAGCCTTCATTTATATCATTATTTTCAAATAGCGGTACTCTAAAAGTTGTTTCCGGGGAAATGCCAAATTTTTTAGAGCGTACTTTAGTAGCTAAATTATTACGATACACCGCAAACTGAAATCTTGAGGTAACCCCTCTGTCTTTTAATTGTCTCGCTATACTTTCTTCTATTTCTTCTGCCGTTACTCTTCTGTGTAGAGGAGTATTTGCAGAAATATTTGCAAACGCATTTTCAAATTGTGTTCGCTCATAATCTTTAAGTCTAGAAAAAGACTCTGTATTCACTAGGTAATCATCAGAACCATCAACATGTTGTAAAACTTTTTGTGTTTTTGTTTTACTAGTTACTTTTTTGAAAACAATGCTATCGATATCAGTATCTAAAAAGCTAGTTGACAACTTATAATCTTCTTCTAAAATTCCATCAGAAAATATAAAAGAGTCATTAGACTTGTCACTACTAATTTTATAAACTAACTCGCTAATACTTATGCTTTCTGGAGTTCCAGCTTCAGATAAAAAATCACTGTATATGCCGTAGTATTTTTCAATTTCTTGTAGTTCAATTTCTTCTGAAGTATTTACTAAAACTTGTCTTACGTTAGAAATAAACTGAGTTTCTTTATTGTCATAAGAGTTAGAAATCCAATACCATTGAACAAAAATAATTCCAAGGAGTGATAGTGCCATTAACGCAACCAACAAACCAAAGATTTTTTTATCCATGTATCAAAAGTAAGATTTTAACATTTAGTCGTTCTTGTGTTTAACCAAATGTTAACAAAATTAGATTATGGATATGAAAATCAAGTAATTAACAGTTCTTTATGTATTTTTTTTACTTGCAATTTTGTGCTATCAAGATCTATGTTTTCTAAAACATAAGTAGCCATGGGGATTTTTTTTTTATCTGTCCATTGATGTTGCATGCGAGAGGTTACAGAAGCTATAGACATCATATCTCTTGCTATCACTCTATCAATTCTCACTTGTTTTGGGGCAGTAACCAAAATAGTGGCATCACATTGAGTGAAACCTCCATTTTCAAATAAAACAGCGGCTTCTTTGATACAATAAAACGCTGTTTGTTTTTGTAGCCATACTTTAAAATGAGATGCTACTTTAGGATGAATAATTGCATTCATTTGGGCTAACAGTGTGGTGTCATTAAAAATTTTTTGTGCGATGTAATCTCTGTT
>JBLHII010000033.1:0-14497 GCA_047616265.1 Minisyncoccia bacterium | reverse complement strand
AGTAGCTTCTAGATCTATATCTTCATGAATCATACCGGTATCTGGAATAATAAGATGTTCAATTTCACCAATAACCATCACGGTGCCGTTGTGTTTAATTTCTAAAGCTTCTATAAAACGCATACCTATCTTAAAAGAGCTTTCTTTTACAAATGGAGCAAGAATACCATTATGGTATTCTTCGGAAAGGTTACAGTGTTCAAACTCGGAGTCTTCATTCGCAAATTTAGCCGATGTATAATGGGCGTTTTTCACAAAGTCTGGATGAATATGGTTAATGGTGTAAGAGCCATTTTCTTCGATATTTCTCAGGGTATGCCCCACCTCTTTGGTTTGAGGTCTAGAGATAAATCCTAATAACCCAGGATTACTACCCAGGTGCACTACCGAACTAAAGATAGCTAGATTAGTTTGCATATTATTACGTATCGTTCCTATGAGGTTAGCTGGCTTTATACCTGTAACCGAATTAATTAATTTTAGCCTGGTAATACGGTCTAACTCTTTGATGTCTTTTTTAGTGTAGATCATTATGTCTTCTATTTACGTGTGTTTGTAACAGGCGTTTTTTTTCTTTTTGTACAGCAGGATGTTTTTTATGCCCCCAAATTTTATCTCTAGCAATGCGAGCGCTTTCTTGCAAGTTAACAATAGGAGCAGGATAGTCATCACCAATGTAGACATTGCAAAATGTTTGTTCCATGGAGGACATGGTCCAAGGTTCATGAATAAATGCTAGAGGAACATTGTTGAGTTCTGGAATCCATTTTTTTATAAATACGCCTTCTGGATCATGCTCTTGCGAGTTTTTTACAGGATTGTACAACCGAACAGTATTAATGCCAGTGGTTCCTGCTTGCATTTGAAACTGAGGATAATGTATGCCGGGTTCATAGTCTAAAAACTGTCTTGCCAAATGATACGTGCCTTCTCGCCAATCTTGGTCTAGGTTCATGGTTAAAAAAGAGACTACCATGGCGCGCATTCTAAAATTAATCCATCCTGTTTGCTCTACAGCCCGCATGCATGCATCTATTAATGGGTATCCAGTAGTTCCTGTTTTCCAGGCCTTTAAGAAAGCTTCGTTTTTTGAGTGGGGCAGTAGTTCGTAACCCCTATTTACACACTGAGTTTCATAGCTACATTCCACTTCAAATTTTTGAATAAAATGGCAGTGCCAATGCAACCTTGTGAGCATAGCAGAAAAAGCTTTGCTGTTTTTTGTTCCGTTTGGATGTGTGCCTATGTGTTGAAATGCTTGTTTAATACTCATATTCCCCCAAGCTAAATATGGAGATAATCTGCTACAACCTATTCTGCTTTCTGCAGGTTTTGAAATGTGTTTTTGGTAGTTAACCCCTCTTTTTGTAGTAAACGATTTTAAATAACGCCAGGCATTATTTTCTCCTGCAGGCTGGTAATTTTTTGAGTATTCTTTTAATTTTTTTTCAAGTTTTTCAGGAAGTAAAAATGAATGTACTAATGCTTCTTGTGAAGCAACAGAGAAATTATTTTTAATAACGGGTGTATGCATTTTTGCATGCCATTGTGCAGTCCAATCTACTCTATCTTTTATCCCTCTTAAAATACCATCACGTTGAAACTCCTTCCATACAATGCGGTGTTGCTTGCAGAAAACGGCCACTTGCGTATCACGTTTCCAAGTACCTAGCGTGCCGCTTTCTCTGTAGCTAAAAACCTGCTGTATATCATAAGATGCTGCTAGGTATTTAAAAATATCTAATGCCGCACCATAGAATATATCGACGCTCCTGTTAAAAGGAGCTAGTGTTTTATTCAATACAGTAATAGATTGATAGATAAATTGTAAATGCCGTTCACTGGTATCTGGATATTCGATAAGGCTAGGCTCAAAAAAATACACAATACGGTATGGAATAGCAGCGCGCTCTGCACGGAACAAGGCTTCGTGATCTTGAGAGCGTATATCACGCTTTAGCCAGACGATATTAATTGGCTTTGGCTTCAATAGGTGAGTTGTTTTTTACATTTTTTCCAATAGGCAAAGAAAGATGGAAAGTAGCCTTGTACATCAAACATCCACGCTCTAGGCTCTTGGATCCCTTTATAGTGTTGACATAATGGGTGTTCTTTATAGTGTATGTTTCCGAAGTTATGTGCCCTAATAAGGTCGTTAAATTCACCTACATAGATTTGAATGTTTGGTATGTTTTGTTTAGAAATAGCGTATATAAAATCCAGTGTCTTTTGTGATACAGGATACTCCTCAAAGTGAGATGGCTCTAGTAACAATATTCTATTTGCCGAAATATCTTCATTCCAACGTGGATCTAGGTTGTAAAAAGTATAAATACACGTTGCTAGGCCCTCATCTACTGTAATGGGTTCTTGTTTTGGCAGTGGTGTTTTTAATGCTAGTGATGCTATTTCTTTTAATGTTTCAGGAACAGCCATGCCCTCAAAGGCCTCATAGGCTATGTCTAGAAAGGTGTCCTTTTGTTTTGTAAAACAATATCTATTGATGTTCTCTTGATTCGCTACATATTTTTTATTCGCGTTGGCTCCCGCCACCCATTGCCAACTAAGAGCGTTGCTTGCCCAATCTGCATCTAGTAAATGGTAGTACATCCATTGTGCAGGCGTTTTCCAGTGACTTTGGCCCATGTTGCATGCTATCGCTGCGATATACATTCTAAGATGGTTGTGTAGGTATCCAGTTCTATAAAAATATTGGATGGCCGTGTCTATTGCATCAATGCCCGTTGTTGCTTCTAGGATTGCTTTTGGAATGGCAGTATTTGTAACTGGAGTTTGTTGGTGCTTTATGTCTTGGTTAATACCGTTTCCTTTGGCAATCCAAACTTGCTGCCAATAGTCTCTCCAAGCTAGTTCTTGAATAAACTTTTCTGCTTGTTTTGGGTGGTAGCCTTTTTTTAAAATCTCTGTAAAAACAAACTGTGTTGAAATAACGCCTCTAGCGATATAGGGGGACAAATAGGAGACACTTCCGTTTATATAATTTCTACTAGAGCTGTATCTTACGGGGTCTATCGCTTGAACACGCTGGACTATTTCAGCATAAGAAGTTGGAAACATAGTCTCTTGCTCGTCAAATAATTTCATTTACCGTTTACTTATCTTATTGCCTGATATGGCTTTTTGGCGTGAACACTTAAAGCGTGTAATGTCTGAGTTTCTTTTTTTTAGGTGTTTTTGACTTACACCACTATTCACCCGTTTCCTCCAACGCTTAAAGCTAGATTCTTTAAGGTATCCACGCATTACTTTAATAACTTCTTTTTCTGGAAGACCGAACTGAAATAAGATGGCTTCAAAAGGAGTGCGATCTTCCCAGGCCATTTCAATGATGCGGTCTAATTCTATTTCGGTAAAAGTATCGCTGGCTGTAGCCATATTTATGAAGATGTTTTAGCTAACGACTCTAGTTTTTTCATTACCTGTTCTGCCTCATAGGCTTTTTGATCACTGGCTTTTCTGTTTGTTTTGGAAAGGTCAAAGGATTCTTTGGTAAGTTTTTGATAAGCAGCCTCTAGGGTCTGTTTTTCTGATTTCTTTTTAAATAGTCCAAACATATATCTATTATTTCATAGCTTTTAAGTACGCTATTATTATGTGGCAAAAATAAATAATGTTTTATGGCTTATTGTTAAAGTTAAACAAAAATAACAGACACTGTGTAATTCTTACTATTTGTTGTTAAAAATATCGATTACTAAATTATAGCAGTACTTTATTATTTATTGTTTAAATTACACAGTCAATTACTAAATAAATTAGTTTTAAAAAAAAAACCTTTACATTATGAAAAAAAACATACTTTTTATTGCACTTTTTATCTGCTCAAGCATGGTAAATGCACAAGATTATTTAGACATTTTAAAAGTCTCACACTCTCAGGCTACCTTAGGGAACATCGATACAGACGATGAAACAGATGTTAGCAATACAAACATAGAGCTTTATTTACCAATTCCTATTACTGCAAAAGCGGTACTTCTTTCTGGATTTACCTATGAAAATACAAGATTAGGTTTAAATCATTCAGATAGTAGATCAAACCTAATCATGACAAGATTCAATTTAGGAGTGAAGCTTAATCATGGTAACAAGTGGAGTGGTACTTATGTTGCGCTCCCTAAATTAGCGTCTGACTTTAATGATCTAGGAGCAGATGATTTTCAAATGGGAGGAATAGCGTTGCTTGAAAAAAAGTACTCAAGTAGATATGTGCTTAAATTTGGTGCCTATGTTTCAACAGAAAACTTTGGAACAACCGTTACACCAATAATAGGACTTTGGTACAAATCAAAAAACAGTAAGTTCTATGTAAATGCAACACTTCCTATACGTGCAGATGTTAACTACTCATTAACCAATTCATTTAGTTTAGGAGCAAACCTTCTTACGTCTGTAAAATCATATAACTTGTCTGAGGCTAATTCAGATTTTTATGTTCAAGAAGAATCAATTCGTTTTTCTGCTTTTGCAGCCTATGGATTTTTAGACGATATGCTTATCCTTCGTGCAAGAGTTGGTTTAGATACTACAGACTATGGAGTTTACAATAAGAATTCTAATAGTATTGTACAAGTGCTTACCGCACAAATAGGTGATGAAAGAGCAAGAGAGAACTCAGAATTTTCTGCAGCTCCTTTTGTAGGGCTAGATCTTATGTTTAGAGTTGATTTATAATGAATACGTTTTATATCAAAAAAAAACCCGCATCATTTATGGTGCGGGTTTTTTATTTCTAGGGGTAAGCATTACTCTACGATTACTTTCAAAACATGGCGGGAACCCTGCTTAGATTTTAAAACAAGAACATACATTGCAGCCGTATAATTTGACAAGTTTAAACCTATTAAATCTTGATTATTAATAGCAAACGAGTCTAGCTTTTTACCTTGGAGGTTATATATTTCGATCTCTTTTAATGTAGCTACATTTACTACTGAAAATTGATTTAGACTTTGGGTTTTTATCACTTGAATATTTAATTCAGCAGTATTAAACCCTGTTGTGTTGAGCATTATTGTGGGCTCACAAGCCTCAATAATAGCTAGGTCTGAATAGAATGGGATTCCATTTTTAAACACACAAGCAACCCTGCCTACGGCGTCTATATCTGGATCACCGCTTGGAGCATTTATTATTGATAAAGATCCAACACCTTCTACCCAAATTGCTTCATTTGTGCTTATTGTGTTAGAACTAGTAGGAGATAAATAAAAGTGACGATACTCGTTTCCGTCTACTAATGGAAGCGGTATAATGGCATCTACTTTATAATACCCTGCATTTTCTATAAAAGGAGAATACGGGTTTTTCATATCTATAGAGTCTCCTACCTCAAGTGAGAAGTCATACAGTAAATAGTCTCTTGCGCCGTTTACACCATCATTAAGTATAAATTTTAGGTGTACTTTTTTTTCTAAAACATCTTCTCGTAATAAGAAACTTCTAGATATATAATGATATCCGTCAAGTACTTTAAAATTCATTCCATCTACTATGGTGTCTCCATTTGTATAGTAGATATCTGAAGAACAACCAGTATAACAATGTCGTAAGTTCCATTCATTGTAATTGTCTAATAATGGTTTGTAATCTTGAGCGAACACATGGCTTGATACTAGAAATAAGAATAGAAATACTGTTTTTTTCATATTTTTCATGCAAAAGCTAATTTGGAAAGAAACAATCATTAAAGGGTAATATAGATATCATTTCTTTTATGTAAAAATATAGAATGTTTATTTGGTTTTATTAAAATTTTAAACAAATGGTGTATGCACACAATAATAATGAGCAGGAAATAGTCTAATTCTACTTTAAAATGTCAAACAATTGGTCGGTGTTGTTACTTCAAAAATAGAAGCGTTCGACAATGCATTTTATGTAGTAAGAAAAAATGTAGCTGAAGTGATGAAAAGCTTAGAATAAACACATTGCTTATCCTATAGTTTTTTGATGCTGTGATCGTTAAAATAGAGACACAGCAACAAAAAAACAAAACCCCGTAAACAAAATGTTTACGGGGTTTTTGCGGAGAGTAAGGGATTCGAACCCCTGGAGGTGTAACCCTCAACAGTTTTCAAGACTGCCGCATTCGACCACTCTGCCAACTCTCCAAAGTGTCTATTCAAGTGATACACTTGAATGCGGCTGCAAATATAACAAGCTTTTTACAAGTAGGCAATCTTTAGTTTTAAAATTTCAAAAAATTGTACGATGCATTTTTTAAAAACCTAACTACCTTTGTATTATGGAACATTGGTACTATTACCCTTTACTAATTGTTGTAGGTTTTGTTGTAGGTTTTATTAATACTGTTGCTGGTGGAGGCTCTTTGCTATCATTGCCGGTTTTAATTTTTATGGGCTTACCACCAACACTAGCCAATGGTACTAACAGGATCGCCATTATAATACAAACGGCTATTGCTACAGCAGGTTTTAAAAGCAAAGGAGTCAGTACCTTTCCCTTTAACATATACTTAGGAATTTCTGCTTTTTTTGGAAGTTTATTAGGAGCTAAAATTGCTGTAGATATTGATGAAGCTATTTTTAATAAGGTGCTTGCTACTGTTATGGTGGCTGTTATTTTAATTATTATATTTAAACCAAAAACCAATCTTACTCATTTGCAAGAACGCCTTACAGGGAAGTATCTTTGGCTGGGTATTATAGTGTTCTTCTTTTTGGGTATTTACGGAGGTTTTATTAATGCTGGTATTGGATTTTTAATCATCTTGTACCTACATTATACGCATTACATGAGTTTGGTGCGTGTAAATGCCACCAAAGTATTTGTGGTTTTTATTTATACCCTTGGAGCCCTTGTTATATTTATTTTAAATGACAAAGTAAATTTTAAGATAGGTCTAATCTTGGCTATCGGTAATGCTGTTGGCGCATGGGTTTCCAGTAGGTTGTCAGTAAAAAAAGGAGATGGGTTTATTAGGTTTTTTTTAATAGTCATGGTAAGTGTCATGGCTATTAAACTTTGGTTCTTTTAGTGCTAAAGGTGCTCTTGCCTTTAAATATTAGAAAGTTGAAATTAGTTTAGTCTATAATGGGGATCGATTTTTTGTCATCACCAATGGCCACAAAAGTAAAATGACCTGTTACTGCTTTACTTCTTTCATAGCTATACATTTCTTCCATGAAAATTTCAACCTTTACAACACAGCTTGTTCTGCCAACTTTTTCAACACGCGCTATTAATTCTACAATAGTTCCTTGCGGGATAGGACATGAAAAGTCAATTTTATCTGACGAAACCGTCACTACTTTTTTCCTGCTAAAACGTGTGGCGCAAATAAAAGAAGCCTCATCCATTAAGCGCAATGCAGTACCTCCAAAAAGAGTGTCGTAATGATTAGTGGTATTAGGGAATACTGCCTTGAATATACGTGTTTCTGATCTATTTTTTAAGATTTCTAACTTTTCCATATGTAATATTGTAAGGAGTAATGTGAACTTGTTGCTATCTTATTTTTTAATTATATATAGCTTTTAACCTTGTTCAAAAATAACGATTCAACCCCTTAGCAAGCTCATTTTATAATAGTATTTTTATACTTGTAATTTTTCGATTGTTTTTATTTTTCTGAAAGACACTTATTGAACCTTAACCACTATGAACACTAGACAACAACAATTGCAAGCCTTTGATAGATTGCTCACCATTATGGATGAACTAAGAGTGCAATGCCCCTGGGATAAAAAGCAGACCATGGAAACGCTGCGGCATCTTACCATTGAGGAAACCTACGAGTTAGGAGATGCTATCTTAGAAAATGATTTAGAAGAAGTAAAAGGTGAGTTGGGAGACTTGTTGTTACACATTGTGTTTTACGCAAAAATTGGTAGCGAAACCAAAAATTTTGATATTGCAGATGTGGCCAATCAAATTTGTGAAAAGTTAATATCTAGACATCCTCATATTTATGGAGACGTTACGGTAGCAGATGAAAAAGAAGTAAAACAAAATTGGGAAAACTTAAAACTTAAAGAAGGTAAAACAAGTGTTTTACAAGGCGTACCAAAATCATTGCCTGCTTTGGTGAAAGCCAATAGAATTCAAGACAAAGTATCAGGTGTTGGTTTTGATTGGGAGCATCCAGAACAAGTCTTTGAGAAACTACAAGAAGAATTAGCAGAGTTAAAAGTAGAAGTAGCGGCAAAGAACCAGCAAAACATGGAGGCTGAGTTTGGCGATGTGTTGTTTTCAATGATAAATTACGCACGCTTTTTAAAAATAGACCCAGAAAACGCACTAGAACGCACTAATAAAAAATTTATAAAAAGATTTCAATACCTAGAGCGCAAAGCAAAAGAACAAGGTAAAGAACTTAAAGATATGACTTTGGCTGAGATGGATGTGTATTGGGAAGAGGCTAAGAAAATATAAAAGACTCTTTATAGAGGTATCAGTAATTAGTACTTTATACTTCTATAACAACCACAGACAGTATTTGTTTAATGTAAAAAAGAAAACGTAGTATATGAAAATAGCAATAGTTTGTTATCCAACCTTTGGAGGTAGTGGTGTAGTAGCTACAGAATTAGGTCTAGCCCTCGCAGATCATGGTCATGAAGTGCATTTCATTACCTATAAGCAACCGGTGCGGTTAGATTTACTTTCTAAGAAAATCCATTTTCACGAAGTTACCATACCACAATATCCGTTGTTTAAATACCAACCCTATGAGTTAGCACTTTCAAGTAAGCTAGTAGACATGGTTAAATTATATCAAATAGATATTATGCATGTGCATTATGCGATACCGCATGCTTATGCAGGCTATATGGCAAAACAAATGTTGGCAGAAGCGGGCATTCATATTCCTATGGTTACCACCTTACACGGTACTGATATTACCCTGGTAGGAAATCATCCATTTTATAAACCAGCGGTTACTTTTAGCATTAATAATAGTGATTGTGTGACCTCTGTCTCTCAGAGTTTAAAAGAGGATACCTTGCGTTTATTTGACATTAAAAACACCATAGAGGTAGTTCCTAATTTTATAGATACAGAGGGGTTTCAAAATAATTTCACAGAGTGTCAACGCTTGCTTATGGCTTTACCAGAAGAGCGTATTATAACACACGTTAGTAACCTGAGACCAGTAAAAAGGGTACATGATGTTATTGAAATATTTTATTTAGTTCAGAAAGCACTTCCCTCTAAATTACTCATTGTTGGAGAGGGACCAGATAAAGTATCTGCTGAAGCCTTGGCAGTAACATTAGGTATTGCAGACAAGGTTGTATTCTTCGGAAACAGTAATGAGGTTGACAAAATTTTATGTTTTTCAGATCTGTTTTTATTGCCTTCGGAGAAAGAGAGTTTTGGTTTAGCAGCATTAGAAGCCATGGCAATTGGTGTTCCTATAATTTCTAGTAATACAGGAGGACTTCCTGAGGTTAATATTCATGGTGAAAGTGGTTATTTAAGTGCAGTTGGTGATATTTCAGAAATGGCTGCCAATGCTATTAAAATATTGAAAGATGACGCCACTTTACAGACCTTTAAGGTAAATGCAAAAAAGTCTTCAAGGCGTTTTGACACCAAAAGAGTAGTGCCTCAATATGAAGCTTTATATGCGAGAGCGCTTGCGAAATCAGCAGTAGATTAGATTTTTAATCTTTGTAAATTTCAACTCATTTTTTAGAGTGACACTTTATTACGTTTGTTTCAAATAAATATAAATATTTAAGTACTTTTTTAGAAACCAATAACTCATCTTGAAAGAACACCTACACCAATTAGCAAAACAGTTAACAGGATCACTTTTTTTTGACGATTTACACAAGACCATTTATGCAACAGATGCTTCTGTATATCGTAAAATACCTTTAGCGGTTGCATACCCAAATTCTATTGAAGATATAAAAGAACTTATATCTTTCGCTACAAGGTATAAAGTGTCTTTAATACCAAGAACAGCAGGAACATCCCTAGCTGGACAATGTGTAGGTGAAGGTATTGTGGTTGATGTTTCAAAACATTTCACTAAAATTATTGATCTAGATATAACGGCAAAAACAGTGACGGTCCAACCTGGTGTTATTCGTGACGAGCTCAATACCTATTTAAAACCTCACGGGCTTTTCTTTGGCCCTAACACATCTA
This sequence comes from Minisyncoccia bacterium, assembly GCA_047616265.1. GTDB lineage: Bacteria > Bacteroidota > Bacteroidia > Flavobacteriales > Flavobacteriaceae > Patiriisocius. The sequence goes on along the minus strand of JBLHII010000033.1, from coordinate 4,351 downwards.
CTTCCAATAGGTGTATGATTGGTGGTATGGTGGGTAATAATTCTAGTGGTACAACCTCCATCCAATATGGCGTTACAAGAGATAAGGTACTAGCCATGGATTGTATTTTATCTGATGGTTCTGAGGTAACTTTTTCTTCTCTTTCATCAGCAATGTTCTTAGAGAAAACCAAACTAGCATCATTAGAGGGAACTATTTATAAAGACCTTTATCATGCCTTAAACAATACAGCGGTACAAGAAGAAATACGCAGAGAATTTCCTAAGCCAGAAATACACAGACGAAATACAGGCTATGCCATCGATGCGCTTTTAGATGCCAAAGTATTTGGAGGAGACACTTCTTTTAATATGTGTAAGCTCTTGACAGGTAGTGAAGGCACCTTAGCCTTTTCAACCGCCATTACGTTACATTTAGATGTCTTGCCTCCAGATAAAACAGCCATGTTGGTCACTCATTATGATACCCTTCAAAAAGGACTGCTAGACGTCGTAAACGCAATGCAACATGAGTTGTATTCTTGCGAGTTAATGGATGATGTCATTCTAGACCGCACCAAGGAAAATGCAATGTATCGCTCGTATCGTTTTTTTGTTATGGGAGCGCCAAAAGCTTTGTTATTATTGGAGGTCAAGGCGGCTACGGAGGAGCAATTACAAGAAAAAATAAAAGACCTACACCTAACACTGGCTAAAGAAAAGTTAAGCTACCATACTGTGGTATTAAAAGGAACCGATGTCACAAAAGCAATGGACTTAAGAAAAGCTGGGCTTGGGTTGCTCGGAAACATGGTAGGAGACAAAAAAGCGGTTGCTTGTATTGAAGATACCGCTGTTGCACTGCAAGATCTACCTGCGTACATTGATGAATTTACAAACATCATGAAATCGTACCATCAAGAAGCGGTTTATTATGCGCATGCGGGAGCAGGTGAATTGCATTTACGCCCTATTCTTGATCTGAAAACAGTTGAAGGCGTTGACTATTTCAGAAAAATCACAACAGATGTCGTACATCTTGTTAAGAAATATAAAGGTTCTTTTTCTGGAGAACATGGAGATGGTATCGTGCGGTCAGAATTTATACCCTTTCTCATTGGAGAAAAAAACTACGCACTGCTAAAACAGATTAAAAACACCTTTGATCCTAACCATATTTTCAATCCTGGTAAGATTACAGATGCTTCTAAAATGGATGCTTCATTGCGAAATATTCCAGACCAACCTACTCCAAAAGTTGATACCGTATTAAATTTTGATGATTCTCAAGGAATTATTAGGTTGGCAGAGAAATGTAATGGAAGTGGAGATTGTCGTAAAACAGCTGCTGCTGGTGGTACTATGTGCCCAAGCTATCATGCAACAAAAAATGAAAAAGATACTACAAGAGCAAGAGCTAACGCGCTTAGAGAGGTGTTAACGACCAATGATGCCAAAAATAAATTTGATTCAAAACAACTCAAAGAAGTTTTTGATCTATGCATTAGCTGCAAAGCATGTGGGAGTGAATGTCCTAGTAATGTTGATATGGCAACAAGTAAAGCAGAGTTTTTATATCAATATCAAAAAATACACGGTGTCTCTAGAAGCACAAAATTATTTGCAAAAAGCAGTAAGTATACATCCCTTGCTGCCAAACTACCAAGCTTAGCAAATGCCTTATATGCCAATAAAAGTACAGCTGCTATTATCAAAAGAATAGGAGGGATTGCTCAGCAACGTAGCTTACCAAAACTTAGCGTTTGGAAAAGAGGAAAAAAAGAGGTTCCTATAAGCTCTAATGGCAAAAAAGTACTTTTGTATATGGATGAGTTTTCAAAATTTTTGGATGGTAGTATCGCACAAGATGCCATAGACTTACTTATTGGGCTAGGGTATGAGGTAACTATTATAGATCATTTAGATAGCGCTAGGGCTTTAATTAGTAAGGGATTCTTAGAAGAGGCTAAAGTGTGTGCCACAGAAAATATAGCCTATTTTAAAACCAAAGTTTCTAAAGCGATTCCGCTCCTAGGTATAGAACCCTCTGCAATTTTAGGCTTTAGAGATGAGTTTTTACGTTTGGTAGATGATACTGATGCTGCAACTCATATTTCAAAACATGTATATCTTTTAGAAGAATTTTTAGCGTCAGAATTTGAAAAAGGGGCAATCTCTCAAACGCTATTTACACAAGCCCCTGCTGAAATTAAAATACATGTGCATTGCCACCAAAAAGCTTTAGGAAACCAAAAAAGCACATTTGACGTTTTAAATTTTCCACGGTACTATACTCCTACATTAATAACATCGGGATGTTGTGGAATGGCAGGTAGCTTTGGGTATGAAAAAGAGCATTATGATGTGAGCATGCAAATAGGTGCGTTGCGTTTATTTCCTGCTGTCCTCAAAGCAAAAAAAAATACGATTATTGCCGCAAACGGAACTAGCTGCAGGCACCAAATAAAAGATGGGACGCAGCGCGAAGCACTACACCCCATCACTATTTTAAAAAATGCTCTGGTTTAGTTTCCTATTTCAAAGCTAGTAAGTTCTGAAGTAGTTACCGTCGTATTTTGTTCAGGAAATGGTATTTCTAATCCAGGAATTCCGCTTAAATCTGCTAGGCTGTAGTCTAAAGTTTCTCTAGAAAATACCAGTCCTATGTTTGCAGCATAATAGTTTTCTACTACTAAAACATCTTGTGGAGCAAGAATAGGTAATGTAAGCGTTGTACCACCTAATTGAATTTGAGTGTTTATTTCTAGATTCAATACAATTCTAGAGAGAATTACATCTGTATACGTTTCATAGCTTGCCAATGTCTCTCCTTGTATTGTTGTCGAAGTATAGCTAATTATGAAAGGGAAATCCATTACTGTTTCTTCAAAACTGTCAGAGATGCTATTTAGTTCTGTTCCAACAGCTACATTACTATTATATAAAACAACATTGTCTAAAGGAATGCTAATGCTAGGAAATCCTTCTATAGGAACGCCCCCGAGGACACCATTTACAATAAGTTTTCCTATTTCTTTTCTTACTAGGTTTTGTGTAAGTACTCCAACCATAAACCCATTAGTAATTCCGTTTTGTGTTTCTAGATTAGTATATTCAAGACCATTACTTTGTTCTGTACCTGAAACATACATGTTGTCTTCAGTTACTACGTTTTCAGTGTCATTCGTGAAAGCCCAAGTAGAGTTTGCCTTTAGCGGAAAGTAGTCTGTTGTGTTTGAACAACATAAATTAACGTCATTATCGTCATTTCCACAACTAATAAGGCTTGTTGCAACAAGGCTGAGACTAAGTAAAAAGTATTTCATGTGTTGTTTTTTTTTAGCAAATATATCAAAAAGTAATAGACTGTAAATGTATTCTTTATGAGCCCATGATTTTGCAGGAATAATTTGGTGTTTTTATTCAGTAGACTTCAAAAAAAAAAGAGCAGGTACGTGAAACGTAGCTGCTCTTTTTAATTCTTATTGAAAGATTATCCTAAATATTTTTTTAAGATATGACTTTTACTTTCTTGACGTAAACGACGAATTGCTTTTTCGCGAATTTGACGCACACGTTCACGACTTAACTCAAACGTATCTCCAATTTCCTGCAAGGTCATTGCAGGTTGTCCACTTAGTCCAAAGTTTAACTTTACAACATCTGCTTCACGAGGAGCCAGGGTGTCTAAGGCTCTGTCTATTTCAATTTTTAAAGACTCATGTATAAGTGCTTTGTCTGGATTTGGTGTTTCTCCAGAACTAATAACGTCGTATAGGTTATTATCATTTTCACCTTCCTGAAAAGGAGCATCCATTGATAAACTTCTAGATGAATTTTTTAAAGACTGTTTTACACTACTTACAGTCATGTCCAATTCTTTTGCAATTTCTGAGGCAGAAGGAACACGTTGATGTACTTGCTCTAAATGAATAGACGCCTTACGTATCTTGTTGATATCACCAATCTTGTTTAACGGTAAACGAACCACACGAGATTGTTCGGCAATAGCTTGAAGTATTGACTGTCTAATCCACCATACAGCATACGAAATGAATTTAAAACCTCTAGTTTCATCGAAACGTTGCGCTGCTTTTACAAGCCCTACATTCCCTTCGTTAATAAGGTCACTTAGGGTAAGACCTTGATTTTGGTATTGTTTTGCTACAGAAATAACAAAACGTAGGTTAGCTTTCGTTAATTTGTCTAAAGCACTTTGATCTCCCTCGCGAATTCGCTGTGCTAACTCAACCTCTTCCTCTGCGGTTATCATATCAATTTTACTTACATCTTGTAAGTAACTGTTCAAAGATTTTGTTTCTCTGTTGGTAACCGGCTTGGTAATTTTGAGTTGTCTCATGGACTCAAATGTG
>JBLHII010000032.1:0-14803 GCA_047616265.1 Minisyncoccia bacterium | reverse complement strand
GGCATTATATGCGGTGGCTCCTGCAAAAAAATTAGCACCTGCCAAACTAGAAATGGTAATGTAGTATCCTTTGGTTTTCTTTAATGATTTTAAGGTGCTTTTCAAGGTGTAAAAAGCCCCTGTTAAATTAGTGTCTATTACCTCGTTCCAGGTGTCAATGGTGATATCTTCAATATTTCCGAAAGCACCTAAACCTGCATTGGCAATGACAATATCAATAGTACCTAAGGTTTTTTCTACCCTAACAATAGCTTCTTGTTGAGCTTCATAACTGCGCACATCTGCTGCAAGGCCTATAACGATTGCGTTATGGACCGAAAACTCAGATAATTGAGATGCTGCTTTTTCTGCACTATCTAGACTTCTGCTAGTGATAGCAACATGAATGCCCTGCTCTAATAGTTTTTGAGCAATACCAAATCCTATTCCTTTGCTTCCTCCAGTAATAAAAGCAACTTTTCCCTTTAATGTTGTCATATTATATTTTGTTTCCGTAGATATCTAATTCAATAACTGGCTTACCAAGTTTTTTAACTTCACTAAACTGAGAAGCTTTATCCCCAACGACTAAGTACACCATGTTTTGTTCTTTAATGTATTTATTTATAACTGTTTTAAAATCTTCTAGCGTCATATTGGTAAGTAATTCCTGTTCTTTATCAACATAATTTAGTGCTTTGCCATAAGTACTAATAGTACTGAGAAGACTCAGTTTTGCTCCAAAAGATTCAAAGGCACGGGTGTTAGCTTTTATCACTTTGTTTTTGGTGAGTGCTACATCCTCCTGCGTAAAACCAGCACCATAATCTTGTACCATTTGTTTGATTATTTTTAGTGATGGCAAGGTAGCATTTGCACGTACGCTTGAGGATATCGTAAAAGCAGCTTTATCCCTCCTTTTAGGAACTCCAGAATAAGCACCATAGGTATACCCTTTTCCAATACGCAATGTTTGAAACAATCTACCACTAGAACCCCCTCCTAAAATTTCATTAGCAAAATCAAGTTTTTTAGCATCTTTAGTATTGGCAGATAGCGCAATGTCACCAATATATAATACAGATTGTTTTGCATTTGGAACATCAATAAAATAGAGTGTTCCTCCAATTTTATTTTCTGGTATGGGGTATGATTGCATTGTAACTACCTCACCTTGCCAATTCTTGTTTAGGCTTGTAAGGATTTTTTCTACATTTGTTTTGTTTATACTTCCTACTACATGAAAACTTGCAACCTTCGGAGATACGTTTTTATAGAACGCTTTTACATCTTCAAGTGTAATATCACTAACGGTTTCAAAGGTTCCACTCGTTGGAATACCATATGGATGCGTTTCACCATATAGCAACTTGTTGAAATTAATAGCAGCTATTGCCGTAGGATTTGCTTCCCTTCCTTTTAAAGATGTCTTTAACTCTTGCTTTAAACGTATAAATTCAATCTCATCCCAACGAGGAGCTACTAACATCTCTTCTACAAGGGCAAGAGTCTTATCAAAATTGCGAGCTAAACAACTACCCCCTATTGTTATCTCTTCTGTTCCAGATCTTACATAGATACTAGACCCAAGCAAACCAATGGCCTCTTCAAGTGCTGCTGCTGTTTTAGTCTTGGTTCCTTCATTCATTAAATCTGCCATGAGAGAAGCAACCCCCGCTTTCCCTTTTGGATCAAGACTATGCCCCCCTTTAACTGAAATTTTAAAGGTTATAAGTGGTAATTCTGTATTTTCAATACCAAACAAAGCCATCCCGTTTGCTAATGCTCCAGTCCAAACATCTGGCATTTTTAATACCGGAGTAGCTCTAAATGCAGGTTCAGACCTATCAAACGATGCTTTTGTTTTTTCATAAACAGCCTCTGCCCCTTGGCTTACCTCTTCACTAGCTGCCATAGCACCTACTTTTTCTATCCAAACACTAGCTTCTTGAGCATTGCTTATAGCTAGATCTGGGCTATCTTTAGGTACAACACTTGTCATGATAAAATGTTGTCCTTTGATAAATCTATTGTAGACATCCATAATATCCTTACGACTCACGTTTTTAATAATCTCGGTATCTTTTATCGATTGTTCTGGATCTCCTGCAAATTCATTGTCACGCACCAATTGAAACGCCTTATTAAGTACCGTAGCGACACCCTGGTATACTTGAGTTTCTAGCTCAGCTTTTATACGCGATAACTCATTATCAGTAAATCCATTGGTTTCAAAACGCAAGAGTCCTTTATCTATAGCAGCCTTTACATCGTCTAATTTGACTCCTTCGTTAGCCCTAACCTTAATAACAAACTCACCAGCCAATTCATTGCTGCTTTGGTAAGAACCAACATTAGGAGCGAGTTTAGATTCTTCTACAATGGTTTTATACAAGACAGACTTCTTACTCCCACTCAATAGCTGCCCTAATATTTGTAAAGCATACGAGTCTTCATTATAATTTTCTACCGTTGGAAACACCATACGAAGTTCTGGTAATTTAGCAAAATTGTCTTTAAAGTACAGCGACTTCGTTTCTAGTAACGTGACAGGCATGGCTGGCATGGCTTTTACCTCGGGACCTCTTGGAATCTCACCAAACCACTGCTGCACTAATTTTTTTGTTTCTGCTACATCAATGTCTCCAGCGATGACTAGAGAAGCATTAGCCGCTCCATAGTAATTTCTATAAAATTCTTTTACATCTTCTAGTGTGGCTGCCTGTAGATCAGGCAAAGCACCAATAACAGTCCAGCTGTAAGGATGTCCTTCTGGATATAAGTTTTTACGTATAATTTCATCAGTATACCCGTAAGCTGCATTGTCTACACGTTGGCGTTTTTCATTCTTAACTACTTGTTTCTCACGCTCCAATGCTTCTTTAGTAACGGTATTTAGCATATAGCCAAACCGATCACTATCAATCCAAAGAATTTTCTCAAAAGCATCTTTAGGAACTACTTCATAATATATGGTACCGTCACTCCAAGTTCCACCATTGCGGCTTCCTCCCCATTCTGGAATCATTTTACGATTAGCGCCTACTGGAACGTTTTCGCTATCGTTAAAAGACATGTGTTCAAAGAAATGAGCGAAACCAGTCTTACCTGGCTTTTCTCGGTTAGAACCTACATGCATTACTGTTGCAACAGCAACAATAGGGTCACTTTTGTCTACATGCAAAATAACCTCAAGACCATTCTCAAGGGTGAATTTTTCATAAGCTATGCTAAAAGGTTCTTTCGTGTTTGATCTGCTTTCTTTTTTATCGCAAGAAGTAAAAGTTACTAAAAGTATGAGTACGGTCGTTAAAACAGTTGATTTCATGGTTTTTAAATTTCTGAAATTAAAAAATGTAAGGTACTATTTTGTTAGAAAACAAAGATTAAAAATTTTCTTAAAATATCTATTCGTAACCTACTGGCTGCTATCTTTGTTTAAAATACCTATTTTGAAAAAAGCAATTAAAGTTTTTAAAATTATAAGTACGCTAGAAGCCGTTTCATTTTTAGTTTTATTAGGTATCGCAATGCCTTTGAAGTATGTATGGGATTTACCACAACTAGTTCAGATTGTTGGAATGGCACACGGGGTATTGTTTTTATTGTATATCGCTTTTGCGGTATACGTATCACAATTATTAAATTGGGGGATTAAAAAGCTTTTTATTGCCGTACTTTGTTCTGTAGTCCCTTTTGGTCCCTTTTATGTTGAACGTAACTATCTATAATGAACCCAGACTTTATATACACCTTCGCAAACTTCTTTAAAGAATATTTTTATAGTCTTGGTATGGGCGCTATCGCAGCCGCTGTACTTGGAATTATTTTAAATGTATTGATTATAGGTATTAGTGTCTTTTTAATAGATATCCTGGTTCGTAAAATTGTAATTCAAGTTTTTAAAATATTTAACGAACCCACAGAGCGAGGCTTTTATGATTTTTTAATGGAAAGTAATTTCCCAAGGTTTGTGGCTCATTTTGTTCCGTTCATTATCGTTTGGCACTTGCTACCTATTATTTTTAACGCTTTTCCAGAGACTTTTGTGTGGATTGAAAAAGGACTTTCTGCATACCTAGTGGTTCTCTCAATACTTGTGTTTAGAAGTGTTTTACGCACCACGCATAAATACTTTGGAACTAAAGAACGGTATTATGACAAGCCCTTGCAGAGTTATGTGCAAATCTTAATGATTTTTGCATGGGGTGTTGGAATCTTTTTTATTGTGAATGTTTTAACCAGTTTTGACTTTAAAAGTGTAGCCACTTTAGGGGCAACTTCTGCAATGATATTGCTTATTTTTAAGGATACAATTTTAGGCTTTGTTGCCAGCATACAGGTGTCTGTTAATGACATTGTGCGTATTGGAGACTGGATCACTTTTAGCAAGTTTGGAGCAGATGGGTATGTAACAGAAATAAACCTAGCTACTGTAATTGTGCAAAATTTTGACAATACATTTACAACCATTCCAACCTATAGTTTAATTGCAGATAGCTTTCAAAATTGGAGGGGAATGCAAGAGAGTAAAGGACGTAGAATAAAAAGATCTCTATACTTAAAGCAAAATAAGGTTTGTTTTCTTAGCCCAGAGATGTTAGAAGGCTTATATAAAATAGAACTAATAGCTCCTTATGTTGCGCACAGAGAAAAAGAAAATCTGAAGCACAACACCAGCGCCAAAACAGACAAGACATTATCAGTGAATGGCTTAAACCAAACAAATTTAGGGGTGTTTAGAAATTATGCAGAGTCTTATTTGTTAGAGAATGATAAAATAAACTCTGACCTGTTTTTAATGGTGAGACACAGACCACCAACAGATAAAGGAATACCAATGGAAATTTTCTGTTTTACTTATGACAAACAATGGGAAAATTACGAACGTATTCAAGCAGACATCTTTGATCATTTAATAGCTGCCGTACCGTACTTTGGCTTAGAGATTTTTGAGAGTCCTACTGGAACGGACCTTGATAGAATAAAGCATTAAAACTAAGAACCTTACTTTATTTTGACACAACTAAAAAAAGCTCCAGCAATAAAGCTATTCTCGAGGCCTTTAATACGTTTTACTGAGTAGTTACTTAGCAATATTTACGGCTCGGGTCTCTCTAATTACTGTTACTTTAACCTGTCCTGGATAAGTCATATCGGTTTGAATCTTTTGAGAAATTTCAAAAGATAACTGTGCCGCTTTTTCATCTGTCACTTTTTCACTTTCTACCATCACACGTAACTCTCTACCTGCTTGTATCGCGTATGCTTTGTTTACACCACCAAAACCAAAGGCAATGTCTTCTAAGTCTTTTAAACGTTGAATATAGCTATCTAGCACTTGGCGTCTTGCTCCTGGTCTTGCTCCACTAATTGCATCACAAACTTGTACTATTGGAGAAAGTAAGCTAGTCATCTCTATCTCGTCATGGTGAGCTCCAATTGCATTACATACTTCTGGTTTCTCTCCATATTTTTCTGCCCATTGCATTCCTAAAATTGCATGAGGGAGTTCTGTTTCTGTTTCAGGCACTTTACCTATATCATGTAACAATCCTGCTCGTTTGGCAAGTTTGGGGTTTAACCCTAGCTCACTTGCCATTACACCACATAACTTTGCAACTTCTCTAGAGTGTTGTAACAAGTTTTGACCGTATGAAGAACGATACTTCATACGTCCTACCGCTTTGATAAGTTCTGGTTGTAGGCCATGTATTCCTAGATCAATCACGGTACGTTTACCTACTTCTATAATTTCTTCTTCAATTTGTCTAGACGTCTTCTGAACAATCTCTTCAATACGTGCTGGATGAATTCTTCCATCAGTCACCAATTTATGCAATGATAACCTTGCTACCTCTCTTCTAACACTATCAAAACAAGAAAGAATAATAGCTTCTGGTGTGTCATCTACTATAATCTCTACACCAGTGGCAGCTTCAATAGCTCTAATGTTTCTACCTTCACGGCCAATAATTCTCCCTTTTACATCATCACTCTCCAAATTAAATACAGAGACGCAGTTTTCTACGGCTTCTTCTGTCCCGATGCGCTGAATTGTGCTTATGATAATCTTTTTAGCTTCTTGCTGAGCGGTCATCTTAGCTTCTTCAACAGAGTTTTGGATATATCCCATCGCCGCTGTTTTGGCCTCATCCTTTAGGGTTTCCATTAATTGGTTTTTAGCCTCTTCTGCAGACAAGCTAGAAATAACTTCTAATTGCGCTACTTGGCTTTTGTGCATTTTATCAATATCGAGTTGTTTTTTTTCAACAAAAACTAAACGCTCTGTATACTCCTTCTTTTTAGATTCAAGTTCGTCATTTGACTTTCTGTTTTTCGCCAACTCACTAGACACTTGAGATTCCTTGTCACGCGTTCGTTTTTCAGCTTCAACCATCTTACGTTCACGATTGTTTATCACCTTTTCATGTTCAGACTTCAATTCAATAAAACGCTCTTTAGCCTGAAGCATTTTGTCTTTCTTTAAAGAATCTCCATCTTTTTCTGCGTTTTTAAGGATGCTTACAGCTTCTTTCTTAGCAGCCTTTATCGCAGTCGTTGCATTATTTTTTTCTAGCATTTTAGCTATAAGAAACCCAACTATTAATGCTGCAAATCCAATTATTATAATGGTGACTATATTCTCCATGTTTGTATTTATTTATAGTTAATATGCTAGAAATCTAGCAATTGTTATTTGTTATTTATGCTTTAGAATTGGGCATAAAAAAACCTACATCAATATTTGATTTGCGTAAACTCCTTTGAATAAAGTTTAGGACTAATAAGTTGATCAAGAATCCGCTCAAAGACGGCGCGCTTTTACAACTTTAACTCATCCTTCTCAAAAGAATTTCTGTTGAGTTTACCAAAATGTATATTAATGTAGGCAGTAACCTATTTTTATTTTAAAGAACGTTACGATAGTTGGTGCTGTAATAAGTCATTTAATGCTTGTATTTTTTGCACTATGGTTTCTCCACCTTCTATTGTTTCAATATTTTTTTGCTCTACTTGGGCTGCAAATTGTAATGCAGACATTGCAAGAACGTCTTGCTTGTCCCTTACTGCATAGCTGTTTTCAAACTTTTTAATCATACTTTCTATTTTCTTAGCGGCTTTACGCAACCCTTCTTCTTGATCTGGATGTATTGTTAAAGGATACACCCGGTCTGCTATAGAAAGTTTTATTTTTAATTGGTTTGACATATATGGTTGCTATTCAGAAAGGTACATGATACACTGATCAATTTCCCGAACAAGAGCATTTATTTTGAGTTTTGTATCTCGTTTATGTTGGTCGCTGCCAAGTATTGAATTTGCCAACTTTAAAGAACTACATGTTGTTGTTAATTCTGAAATTTCAGAAGAAAACCTACCATGCTGCTCTTTTAATATTGTGATTTCTTGTTCTAAACTTGCTTTATCTTGCTTCAGTTTTGTAAATCTGCGCAAGAGTTTGCTAATCTTATTCTCAAGAGAATCAACTTGTTCTATAATAGAACTCATATATTGGGTATTTCAATACTATTACTACAAAGTTAACCGACCCAATCTAATAAACAAACTCTTTTGCATTAATTTTTGTTTTATTGAAAGACTATCACAATATTTGTGTAATACTTCCCTTTATAATAGCCAGATTTAAGCACATTATGAACATATTACGTATTCTGCTTGTTTTTGTAGTTTTTCAATTACAAGCTCAAAACAGTATTCCTCAAAATTATTTTTCTAATCCACTAGATATTCCTATGATTCTTTCTGGGAGCTTTGGTGAACTTCGTAGCAACCATTTTCATAGCGGTCTTGACATCAAAACACAACAACGTACTGGTTTTCCAATATACGCACCTGCAGATGGTTACGTAAGCAGAGTTAAAGTAGGCCATTATGGATACGGAAAAGCACTATACCTAAAACACCCCAATGGCTATACTACGGTATTCGCTCATCTTCAAAAATTTCAAGGAGCAATCCAACTCTATGTGAAAGAGAATCAATACCGAAAAGAAAGCTATGAAATTGAACTATTTCCGAAAGCTTCGTTATTATTAGTAAAAAAAGGAGATATCATTGGATACACAGGGGATTCCGGCAGCAGTGGCGGCCCACACCTTCACTATGAAATACGTGATGAAGCTTCTAGACCTATGAACCCAATGTTATTTGGTGTAGACATACCAGACACCAAGGATCCAATCGTACATTCGGTGTATGCCTATCCAATGAGTGATGACGCTACTATAAACCAATTTAAGCTACCTGTAAAATTGAGAATAATTAAACAAAAAGATGGCACCTTTAAAACCGAGAAGATTTTAGCTTATGGAAAAATTGGCTTTGGAGTATCTACAAATGATCAACAAAATGGAGCATCAAATAAAAATGGAGTTTACAGTATCAAAACAAGCTATAACGGAACAAAGAAAATAGACATCTGCTTTGAAAAGTTCTCTTTTGACGAAACACGCTACCTAAATAGATATATCGACTATAAAAATTTCAAGAAAAACAAATCTCGCGTTCAAAAATTGTTTCGGGAAACAAACAACCCACTAAGCATGATTAAACATGATAATGAAAAAGGGCTTATTACTGTTTCAGAGGGGTATTCTTCCAACTTCAGTATTTCTATCAAAGACTATAAGGGGAATTCGACCTTTATTTCTATACCTGTACTAGGTAAAAAAGACACCCTTATAGCCCCTAAGAAAGCACAAAAAGGACTCGCGTATGTTCCTTCTGAAACTGCTAGCACAATTACTAAAGGTAATTTTATAGTGTATGTCCCCAAGAATGCCTTGTATGAAGGAGCCTATTTAGACATTAAAACCTCTGGAGATACGCTTCACTTTCATGAAGACAACGTGCCAGTTCACAAAAACATCTCCATAAGTATGGATATCTCTAACTACAATGAACTTGATAAAAGCAAACTATACATTGGTCGGTTAAACTACAGTGGGATTCCATACTACACGACAACAAGACGAGAAAACAACATACTTACAACCAGGACAAGAACCATGGGTTCTTACGTACTAGCCATGGACACCGTCTCCCCTACTATAAGAGCACATAATTTTACAGATGGGAAATGGAATAGCAAAAACAACACCTTAAAAATTAAAATTCAAGACAAACTAAGTGGTATAAGCAAGTATAGAGCTACTATAAATGGAACCTTTATTTTAATGGAATATAATTATAAAAAAGACGTTTTAACCTATAGCTTTAAAGATGAAATCATCACTGACACCAAAAACAATTTAAGATTAATAGTAACCGATAATGTTGGAAATAGCAGTACATTTGAAGCTGTATTTTTCAGAAAAAAACTTTAATTTTCGCTTTTGAAAACACCTAGCAAATACCTATTCTTTTTTTTATTTATTTTTACTACTGTGCTATTCGCTCAAAAGGCTACCGTTCGAGGAGTGATTTTAGATGTGTTTAATCAACCGATTCCTAGCGTTAACATTACGCACGGAAGTACGGGCTCTGTTTCTGATCTAAACGGGTATTATCTTGTCGAAATTTCAGCCAATCAAGACGTACAAGTTACTTATAGCCATATTGGCCACAAAAATGTACAGGCAACGCTATTTCTATCAAATAATGAGGATTTTGAGTTTAATCCTGTTATGAAGACTGATATTGAACAAATTGCTACCGTAGTAATCTCTGGAAGAGAAAATAAGCGTATCGAAGGAATAACTTCACTAAGCCCAGAGGCAATTCGAAGAATGCCTTCTGCAATTAGCGGCGTTACTAGTTTATTAACCTCGTTACCTGGAATTAATAGCAACAACGAACTTAGCACACAATATGCCGTTCGCGGTGGAAATTACGATGAAAACTTAGTATATGTTAATGAAATTGAGGTGTACAGACCTTTTTTAATTAGAAGTGGGCAACAAGAAGGGCTGAGTTTTGTGAATGATGACCTCACCTCTAGTGTTGATTTTTCTTCAGGGGGCTTTCAAGCAAAGTTTGGAGATAAATTATCTTCTGTTCTAGACATTACCTATCGAAGACCTACAGGCCTTGAAGCTAGCTTAGATGCTAGTCTACTTGGTGTTAGTGTGTCTGCTGGTGGTATTTCTGATGATGGAAAGTTTACAAGTGTTGTTGGGTTGCGCTATAGAGATAACAGTCTCTTTGTGAATGCTAAAGAAACGGAAACTAATTTTAAGCCTACTTTTTTAGACGGTCAAGCCTACCTCACATACAAGTTCAGTAATAAATTTGAATTAGGCTTTCTGGGGAACGTTGCTGTAAACAAATACAGCTATAAGCCACTAACAAGGCAAACTAACTTTGGAACATTAGCAGATCCTATAGCATTACTTGTTTTTTATGAAGGACAAGAGGAGGATAAATATGATACCTACTTTGGTGCCTTAAAAGGAACTTACGTAGCCTCTGACGATTTTACAGCAAAATTTATTGCATCTATCTATCAAACACAAGAACAAGAATACTTTGATATTTTAGCGCAATACAGATTAGGGGATGTAGACACCAGTATTGGAAGTGAGACTTTAGGCGATGTTACTTTTAGTGAAGGAATTGGATCACAACTTACGCATGCTAGAAATAACTTAGATGCGCTTATTATAAATCTAGAACACAAGGGAAATGCAAGCATTGGAGAAAATGAAATTGAATACGGTATAAAATATACCCATGAAGACATTAGAGACCGCGTACAAGAATATGAAATTATAGATTCTGCTGGGTTCTCTATTCGTCCACCCGTTATTGATTTTGCAAACCTACAACCTTATAAGCCCTTTACCTCACCAATAGTACCTTATACAGAGATTCGTGCTCAAAATGATGTGCAAATAAACCGTGTAAGTGGGTACGCCCAATGGAGTCGCAGAACAAGTATTGGAAGCAATGACCTTTGGTTAAATGCAGGGCTAAGAGCGCATAACTGGACAGTTAGCGGTCAAGATATTGCAAGCAATACACAAACCGTATTTAGTCCTAGAGCTCAGCTAAGTATAAAACCAGATTGGGATATGGACATGTTGTTTAGACTCTCTGGCGGAGTCTATCATCAACCACCATTCTATAGAGAATTAAGAGATTCGACGGGTACGGTTCGACCGGCAGTTAAAGCCCAAAAATCTATTCATGTTGTTTTGGGGAACGATTATAGTTTCAATTTATGGAACAGACCATTTACGCTCAATAGTGAGGTCTACTACAAGAAGCTAACAGATGTAAACCCTTACACATTAGACAATGTTAGAATACGATATAGAGCAAGAAACAATGCTGTTGCTTATGCTTATGGGGTTGATTTGCGTTTGGCAGGAGAGTTTGTTCCTGGCACAGAAAGCTGGATAAGTTTAGGGTATTTAAAAACCGAAGAAAATATTGAGGATAAGGGATATATTTTTAGACCAACAGATCAACGTTTAAAAATAGGAATGTTATTCCAAGATTATGTAAAGGTCGTTCCAAATTTAAAAGGATATCTAAACCTACAATATAACACAGGACTTCCAGGAGGCTCCCCTAGTTATGCAGATCCTTATGATTTTCAAGAGCGCCTGCCTGATTACAAAAGAGTGGACCTAGGCGTTTTGTATGTAATCATAGATCAAGACAGACCAAAAGAAAGTGGGGTCTTTAAAATATTTAAAGAGCTTACTGTTGGCGCAGAAATATTCAACATATTTGATGTACAAAACTCTATTTCAAATACCTTTGTGAGAGATGTGTATACAAAAGTTCAATACTCGATACCCAACTATTTGTCTCCAAGAGTGTTTAATCTGCGTTTAACCGCCAAGTTTTAAGATATGAATATTGCAAAGAGATTTGGGTTTTATGGATTTGGATTTATTATTGGTCTCCTCCTTTTATTTTTCTTTTTAAATGGGAAAAAAGCAGGGTGTGATTATGGTCCAGATGCACGTACTCTTAAAAATATCAGAATTAAAAAACGTATTTTTTCAACAGAAACCTTAATGGTTTTAAAAAATAACAGTCTAGATACTTCAGTGATCTCTAAGTTACTGAAACGCGGTGATGTTATTTTTGGAGAAAGCAATACCAAACTCGATTCCTGTAAAGTATATGCTATCAAGGGGGTTGTTCAAAAAATAAGGTTAAAAATGGTCGTTGAAAATTGTGACAAGATTGCAACAGTTCGATCAATTATGACGCAATAAAAGCATAGACTAAGCTAGGCTCTAAAAATTATTTTTAAAAGCAACAACCCGTAAAATAAAAAGTAATGCATCCAGAAAACCCACATAGTAGCCCGTATAATTTTGAAACATTAAGTGATTCAAACCCTGACCTAGAAATATTTGTTTTCACAAACGACCATCAAAACCAAACGATAGATTTTGCGGATCCAGAAGCGGTACTCCAGCTCAATAAAGCGCTATTGCTTTACCATTATGAGTTAAGAGATTACACGCTGCCTGAGGGCTACCTATGCCCTGCTGTGCCTGGAAGAGCAGATTACTTATGTCATGTAAAGACACTTCTAGATGAACACCTAGAAGACATTAATAATACTCCACGCTATAAAGTGCTAGACATCGGTGTTGGTGCTAATTGCATCTATCCAGTTATAGGAGCCCAACTATTTAACTGGGAAATGGTAGGAGTTGATATCAATCAAGAATCTATAGCTGCAGCAAAACAAATTGTGGCAGCAACAAAGGGCCTTCATAAAAAGATTGAAATTAGATATCAAAACGATAACGCCAATATATTTAATAACGCTATCAAAGAAGGTGAGTATTTTGATGTTACCATTTGCAACCCACCTTTTCATACCAGCGAAATTGAAGCAAATAAAGGAACCATGCGTAAACTAGCGAATATATCTGTAGATAAGGGCTATGCCTTTAGGCAAGAACTGACACAAAATTTTGGAGGAAAAGCAAATGAACTTTGGTGCAATGGTGGCGAAGCGCTATTTGTTAAAAGAATGATTAAACAAAGTATTGTACACAAAGAACACGTGGGTATTTTCACAACACTTATTTCTAACAAAGCACACCTCAATAAATTATACAAACAATTAGATAAAGCAAAGGCTACTCACAAAACAATTGTTATGGAAATAGGAAACAAGCATAGTAGAATGCTCGCATGGAGCTTTAATCCGTCAAAACTGGTTGTTAATTAATTTTTTTTGAAAAGAGCTGAAATAAAAACAAGCTACATTATGTGGTTTCGAAAAAGCATAAAGTGTAACAACAATAAGTGGGTTAGGTCTTTCTTCTCGTCATTTCGTTCTTAAGCAAGCTAAGTTCTCTGCTTGTTTGTCCAGCCACTGAAGTATTTTCTTTTGCCCGACGAAATAGATAAGGCATTACATCTTTTACAGGCCCAAATGGGATGTATTTAGCTACGTTGTATCCTTCAGTGGCTAAGTTATAGCTTATATGATCACTCATGCCGTAAAGTTGACCAAACCACACCCTAGTATCGTTTTTCTCTAAGCCTTTCGCTTTAAGCGTCTCTAGAGCCATATAACTGCTTTCTTCGTTGTGAGTTCCTATAAATAAAGAGATGTCATCTAGATGGTCTAAAATGTAGTCCATGACAGCATTAAAGTGAGTGTCGGTTGCTTGTTTGCTCTCGCAAATAGGTGTTGGGTACCCCTTTTCTTTTGCACGGTTATTCTCTTTTTCCATATACGCACCTCTAACAACCTTGAACCCTAGTTTGTAGCCTCCTGCTTTTGCTTTGGCATGCTGCTCTTTTAAATACCCTAAACGATCCCAACGATAACATTGTAACGTATTAAATATGATTGCCTTTTCTATATTGTATTTAGCCATCATGGCCTCACACAAGTCATCTGCAGCATCTTGCATCCAAGATTCTTCTCCATCTATTAACAGTGAAATACCACAAGCGTGTGCACTATTACAAACTGTTTCATACCGTTCTTGTATGCGCTGCCATTCCCTTTTTTCATCTTCACTTAAGGTCTCTTTTTCAGTTATTTTTTGCCAAATATTAAAACGCCCAAAACCTGTAGGCTTAAACACAGAAAATGGCATGCCTTTTTTATGTTCTGCAAATTTGGTGAGATCTAATACTTTCTGCATTGCAGCATCAAATTGTGTCTCTTGCTCTTTTCCTTCAATCGAGTAGTCAAGTACAGAATACACTCCTGCACTGTTTAGATTATTGACAACAGGCATACAATCTTTTTCATTAACTCCTCCACAAAAATGATCAAACACTGTAAGACGAATCAATCCCTCAACTGGTAAATTAAAATGCAACGCAAACTTTGTAGCTGCGGTACCTATTCGAACTAAGGACTCTTTTGAGATCATTTTAAATAAAAAATAAGCACGGTCTAATTCAGAATCGCTTTTAAGCTTAAATGCCGTTTGTGTATTTTCAAAAAGGGTGCGTAAAGTCATAATGCGAAAATTTCTCTTACAAATATACTCCGTTTTGATGGCCATTGAAATACAATGTTATAATTTTGTTATTCTATACTTAACTAATTTTAGGCGGTTTAAAGATTCGTCCATTTAAATAAATAAATATAACATTTACCCATTATGGAGAAACAGATTGTAAAAAAAAGAGGTAGCATATATTGCAATGGAAATGCATGGGCATGTTTACAAACTGCTATTCACATATTAAATCCTACAAAAATATTTATATTGGTAGATGCCAATACACAAAAGTATTGTCTCCCCTCTTTTTTAAGATTGTCTAGCATAGATGCTTTGCTAGAAACAATAACCATCCCTGTTGGAGAGACAAATAAAACAATAAATACTTGTACACTTGTTTGGAGCATATTGGC
>JBLHII010000031.1:0-14843 GCA_047616265.1 Minisyncoccia bacterium | reverse complement strand
CTTGAGAGGTGTTGCTTTGGGTGGAAATATGAAAAATAGCATCCCCTTGATTTATAATAGGCGCTTGGTTTACGTTTATAATATAGCCCTCGTTAGGAGCTAAAACTTTAAAACGCATTGTGCCATAAGGGTCTGTAATGGTAGCTAAAAACTCCCCCTTTTCCACATGTTTATTACAGGGAATTTTAACGTGTAACAAACCGCTTTTTTGAGCTCTAATCCATCTGCTGCTATTTATAAATACAGGCTTTGTGCCTTTTTTAGGCAGTTCAAAGGCTGGTGTTAGCATATTTAAATGGTCTAAAACACGAAGCACACCATCGACTCCTTCTTTGACAATATATTTGTTGCTACTAAGCGATTTTCCTCCTTCAAAAAGCAATATAGGAATTCCCATCTTATTGCAGGTTGATCTGTATGATTTTGAAACATTTCCAGAGAATACCGTAAAAGGGGCATTAAAAACAGAAGACAGCTTTAATAGCGCTTGATTGTTTGGGGCGATACGTATTTGTGCGGCATTAAAACGCTGTGCGCCTCCCGTATGAAAATCTAAACAATAATCTGCAAAAGGCAAAATCTCTTTGGTGAAATGATAGGCTACTCTGCTGGCTAGCGATCCAGTTTTAGTACCAGGAAAAACACGATTAAGATCGCGTCCATCTGGAAAAGTTCTATCTGCGTTTAAAAACCCAAATATGTTTAAAATAGGAATACAAATCGTAGTTCCTGTTTTTGGTTTGTTGATTTTTCTAGCAATAACTTGCCGAACAATCTCTACGCCATTAATTTCATCTCCGTGAATACCTCCTGTAATAAGTAATGTAGGGCCTGGGGTTTTAGCGCGCTCTATAATTACTGGAATCTCTATTTTGGTTGTTGTGTAAAGTTTTGCAAAGCTGAAATTGATGGTTTTGCTTTGGCCCAAGGCTATTTTTTCACCTAGAATAATTATATCTTCATTATGGTTGCTCATTACGGTACATTACGTTCTATACATTGTATTATTTTTGTTGAAACATCAACACTGGAAGTAGTTTCAATGCCCTCTAGTCCTGGGGTAGAGTTTATCTCTAGAACTAGAGGCCCTCTCTTTGAAGTTAAGATGTCTACACCGCATACATGCAAGCCTACTGTTTTTGCTGCGGCAATGGCGAGTTCCTTTTCTTCTTGAGATAATTGCAAAGACATGGCACTTCCACCCCGATGTAAATTAGACCTAAAATCTCCCTCTTTAGATTGCCGCTTCATGGCGGCAACTACTTCGCCATCGATAACAATGGCTCGCATGTCTGTACCTTGAGATTCTTCTATAAATTCTTGGATTACAAATTTAACATTAGCAGCCTGTAAGGTCTCTGCTGTTGATAAAGCATTTTTAAAGCTTTCACATAAAATAACACCTTGCCCGTGAGTTCCTTCTAGTATTTTAATGATCAGAGGTTTCTTTCCAAAATCTTTTATAAAAGAGGTTAGATATTGTTCAGGCCCCAAGGTGGTTTTAGGCATAGGTATTCCAGCCGCCGCAAGTATTTGAAAACAGGTCCATTTGTCTCTAGAGGTTATAATACCTTGTGATGAAGCAATACTAAAAATCCCCATAGATTCAAAATGGCGAACAATAGAAGCCCCTTGGTAGGTGTTTGATGCTCCAATTCTAGGAATAACAGCATCAAGGTTGTCAATAATTTGATCGTGATATTGTACAATAGGCTTATTGTTTTCAATCATTAAATTACAAAATGCAGGATCTATAACCTCAATATCGTGGTGTAGAGTCCCCCCTGCTTTTAGTAGGCTTTGTGTAGAGTATAGTTGTTCTGCTCTAGAAAGGATAGCAATGTTCATGTGCGGTAACTTGGTTGGTGCAATGTACTAAAAAAAGTGCTTTTCAAACCGATAATTTTTGTAGTCTCCTTGATGTTACGGGATTGTGATGTTCTCAGAAAAGGGTCTTTATTTTGTTTTAAATGTATTCAAAATAATACACTTGCTACTCTTTCAGGAAAACCACCTAATTTCACACCACAATACCAACCAATATCACAAAATGCCTTTATCTTTACTGCATGGCATCAGCACCTGTATCTCTTCAAGTTTCTACACTACCAGACACCCCTGGGGTCTACCAGTATTATGATAAAGAGGGTGCTTTGTTGTATATAGGGAAAGCAAAAAACGTAAGGAAACGCGTGGCTTCTTATTTTAATAAAACCCATGAAAACGCTCGTACCCGTATGTTGGTCAAGCGTATTAATGATATAAAGCACATTGTAGTAGCGACAGAGACCGATGCCCTATTGCTAGAAAATAATCTTATAAAAAAATACCAGCCTAAGTATAATGTCTTATTAAAAGATGATAAAACGTACCCCTGGATTTGTATTAAAAAGGAACGCTACCCTCGTGTGTTTTCTACTCGAAGACTTATTAAAGACGGGAGTGAATATTTTGGTCCCTACACTAATTTCAAGACAGTACACACCTTGTTAGACCTAATAAAGGGGCTGTATCCATTAAGAACGTGTACCTATGATCTTGCTCATGAAAAAATAAACAATGGAAAATATAAAGTCTGTTTAGAATATCATTTAGGAAATTGCTTAGGCCCTTGTGAGAATTTACATTCTGAAACTTCTTACAACCAGGCTATTGATGCCATACGAAACCTTTTAAAAGGGAATTTTAAAGAATCCTTGGGAGGGTTTAAAAACCAAATGAATGATTATGCCGCAGCGCTACAGTTTGAAGACGCACAGCGTGTGAAGGAGAAAATTGAAACGTTAGAGAACTATCAAAGTAAGTCTACAGTGGTTAACCCAAATATTAATAATGTGGATGTGTTTAGTGTTATTAGCGACGAAAGTTATGGATATGTTAACTTTTTACAGCTTTCTTTTGGCTCTATCATTAGAAGTCACACCCTAGAAATAAAGAAAAAGTTAGACGAGACAGACGCTCAGCTATTAGAACTTTCTGTAGTAGAGTTACGGCAACGCTTCAACTCTCAGTCTAAAGAAGTGTATGTTCCATTTAGCATTGGTTTAGAAGCGGGCGTGAAACTTCATATTCCAAAATTAGGAGATAAAAAGAAAATTTTGGATCTCTCTACACGCAACGCCAAATATTTTAGAATGGAGCGTTTTAAACAGGCCAAAATTACAGACCCTGCTAGACACGCTAATAGAGTTATGGCGCAAATGAAAAAAGATTTACGCCTTACGGAAGAACCACGTCATATAGAATGTTTTGATAATAGTAATATTCAAGGAACGAATCCAGTGGCTGCTTGTGTGGTTTTTAAAGAGGGTAAGCCAAGTAAAAAAGACTATCGTAAATTTAACATTAAAACAGTCGTGGGGGCAGATGATTTTGCCTCTATGGAGGAGGTTGTTTTTAGAAGATACAAGCGACTAAAAGAAGAAAACCAACCACTGCCCCAGCTTATTATTGTAGATGGAGGGAAAGGGCAATTATCTTCTTCCCTAAAAGCATTAGATGATTTAGGTTTACGAGGAAAAATAGCGATCGTAGGAATTGCAAAGAGGCTAGAAGAGTTATTTTATCCAGATGACCCGATACCCTTATATTTGGATAAAAAATCTGAAACATTAAAAATCATTCAACAATTAAGGAATGAGGCGCACCGTTTTGGGATTACCTTTCATAGGCAGAAAAGGAGTAAAGAAGCACTAAATACAGCCTTAGAGACTATTCCTGGTATTGGCGAAAAAACAGTCGTTGAATTATTGCGTGTTTTTAAAAGCACCAAACGAATAAGCGAAGCACCTTTTGAGGATTTAGCCAAGGTAGTAGGCGCTAGTAGAGCCAAAAAAATCAAGACACATTTTAATACCACAGAGACCCAAGAAAAAAATAGCAAAGACAAATGAGGCAATTAATATTTTTACTCTTCATCTTTTTTTCTACTGTTGGCCATGCCCAAAGGGTTGACTCTTTGGCAGGGAATAGTAAAGACATCTCTGTAGGCTTGGTACTTAGTGGTGGTGGCGCAAAAGGCCTTGCTCATATAGGGGTATTAAAAGCGATTGAACAAGCCGGGGTTCGGATAGACTATATTGGAGGCACCAGTACAGGAGCTATCGTAGGAGCACTTTACGCTTCTGGCTATACAGCCTCACAGCTAGATGAGATGTTTAAGGCGGTAGACTTTGCCAAATTAATACAAGATGAAGTTCCTAGAAGAGCCAAAACCTTTTATGAAAAAGAGGAAAGTGTAAAATACGCATTAACGCTTCCGTTTGATCGTTTTGAAATTGCCTTCCCTACGGGACTCTCAAAAGGACAAAACATATACAACCTCTTTTCAAAATTAACCAGGCATGTCAATGACGTGAGAGACTTTAGTAGGCTGCCTATTCCGTTTTTTTGTGTAGCAACCAACGCAGAAAATGGCGAAATGGTTTTGTTAGAAAACGGCTACTTACCAAGGGCTGTTTCTGCAAGTGGAGCGCTCCCTACCTTGTTTAGTCCTGTGATTATTGATGACATGATTTTAATTGATGGCGGTGTGGTAAATAATTACCCTGTAGATGAGCTAAGAGCCAAAGGCATTGATGTTATTATTGGTGTAGATGTTCAAGGGGATATTAAGGAAAAGAAAGAGCTTACCTCCGCTCTGGATGTTGTTTTACAAATAAATAATTACAATACGTATAAGCAAATGGAGGTGAAGAGAAAAAAGACCGACATTTATATAAAGCCTAATATTGAGATGTTTTCTGTTGTGTCATTTGATGATGCCAACACTATTGTTCAAGCAGGTCTAGATGCTGCTCTAAAAGTAAAAGTAAAACTAGATCGCGTTGCCGCGCAACAACGTAGGTCAACTAGAAGAAAGCCGGTGCCTCAAAACAGAGAAGAAATCTTTATCAAACAAATTGTTATTGAAGGAAATAAGCAATACACAGATGCTTATATTTTAGGGAAGTTAAAAATAAAAACCCCAGCAACAGTTCGTTTTTCTTCTTTTAATGAAGGTGTAAACAACCTGTCAGCTACAGGAAATTTTGACGATATAGATTATCGTTTTATAAAAGATGCGAGCAATCAATTTACAGTTTCCTTTAAGGTAATGGAAAGCAATTCAAACACAATGTTGCGCCTGGGGGTTCATTATGACCCTTTGTATAAAACAGCAGCGCTCCTAAACGTAACTAGAAAAAGGGTTTTAACCAATAATGATATTGTATCATTAGACGTTATTGTTGGAGATAATTTGAGGTATAATTTTAACTACTACATAGACAAAGGGTTTTATTGGAGCCTAGGGTTTAATTCTTCCTATAATTTCTTTGATAAAAATGTGTCGCTAGGTTTTGTAGAAAATGATCTTAATACGATATCTGGTTTTCCAGTTAATAAAATAGATCTTCAATACAGTGATTTTACAAACCAACTTTATACAGAAACCTTGTTCAATCGGGATTTTTTATTTGGTACTGGAATAGAACATAAATTTTTGAAGTATGTGTCTGAAACTATTGGAACCGACGTGGATAATGTTCCTAGAACAGTTTTTGAAAACACCAATTACTTTAGCGCTCTAGGATATTTAAAATACGACACCTATGATAATGTGTTCTTCCCTAAAGAGGGTTTTATATTTCAGGGAGATGCTCAATTCTATTTGTTTTCAGAGGGTAGTAATAGCGATTTTGAACCCTTTACAATTTTTAAAGCAAAAGCGGGATATGCTAAAACAATCTCCGGGAAATGGACTGGGGTATTTACGTCAGAGGCTGGGTTTAAAATAGGAAGTACAACGACGAAGTCTTTAGATTTTTTCCTTGGAGGGTATGGGTTTAAAGAGGTAAACAATATTCTCCCTTTTTATGGCTATGAAGCATTGAGTTTGCGAGGGAACACCTATTTAAAAGCAAGTTTCACTCTAGACTATGAAGCTATAAAGAACCACCACATTAGTTTATTTACAAATATTGCCAATGTAGATGACGCCCTTTTTAAAAGAGATGAATGGCTGAAAAGCATTCCCTATAGCGGTGTTGGAGTGGGATATGGATTGGACACGTTCTTGGGTCCCCTTGAGCTTAAATACGCGTATTCTCCAGAGCGGGAAGTGGGAGAACTGTACGTACGGATTGGGTTTAGATTTTAATAGCTATTCTACAAAGGCTGCTTGCTCAATTTTAACGATATTTGTCTGACAGCAAAAATGAATCTATGCCACGTTATCATTCCTTAGGTAAAATACCTCGTAAAAGACACACGCAATTTCGCAAACCAGACGGATCACTTTATAGTGAACAATTATTTGGCACCATTGGGTTTGATGGCATGTACAGCAACAGTTATCATGTTCATAGACCCACAATGGTAAAGGCTATAAAAAACCAATATGATGTTGCGCCAAAAATTGCCAAAGAAAATAACATACAATCATATCGCTTTAGAGGGTTCCAGGTTGCGCCAGAAAACGACTATTTAGAAAGCCGTAAGGCAGTATTAACGAATAGTGATTGTACTATAATTTTGGCTGCGCCAAAAGATTCTTTGAAAGATTATTTCTATAAAAACACAGATGCAGACGAGTTGTTATTTGTCCATAAAGGTTCTGGAAAACTTCGCACACATTTAGGGAATTTAGATTTTAAATATGGAGATTATTTGTTAATCCCAAGAGGGATTATATATCAAATAGATTTTGATACCACAGATAACAGGTTGTTTATAGTAGAGTCTCGAAGGCCAATCTACACGCCTAAGAGATACCGGAATTGGTTTGGGCAGCATCTAGAGCACTCGCCATTTTGTGAGCGAGACATTAGGGTGCCTTATGAGTTAGAAACCAATGACGAAAAGGGAGATTTTTTAATTAAAGTAAAAAAGAAAGACGAGATTATAGAAATGGTATATGCATCACATCCCTTTGATGTAGTTGGGTATGATGGTTATAATTATCCATATGCTTTTTCTATTCATGATTTTGAACCTATAACAGGACGTATTCATCAACCACCACCAGTTCATCAAACATTCGAGACAGATGCTTTTGTAGTCTGTTCTTTTTGTCCTCGGTTGTATGATTACCACCCAGAGAGTATACCAGCGCCTTACAACCATAGCAATATAGACAGCGATGAGGTGTTGTATTATGTAGATGGTGATTTTATGAGTAGAAATGATATTGATGCAGGACATATTTCATTACATCCAGCTGGGATTCCTCATGGGCCCCACCCCGGTGCGGCAGAGCGTAGTATCGGTAAAAAAGGCAGCAATGAGCTGGCGGTGATGGTAGATACGTTTAAACCATTAATGGTGACAGAGGAGGCTATGAAAATTGCCGATAAAGATTATTTTAAAAGTTGGTTGTAGGTCTTTTCCTAAAACAGATTTAAAATTTCAGGAGCAAAAACGGAACAACATTTGTATCTAGAGAGGTGTACCTCTTAAGTATACCCTATGAAAAAGACGATAACCTTTATATTAATTTGTTTAGCAACTCATTCTATTGCTCAAAAAAAAGCCTATGGTGACGGAGAGTGGTTTAAGTTTAGAATACACTATGGTCCCATCACTGCAGGATACGCTACCTTAAAAGTAGATGCTGCTGTCTTACAAAACAAAGAGGTGTTTCATGTGCAGGGAGAGGGTCGCACAATAGGCATTACAAAGTTGCTTTTTAATGTAGAGGATTATTATCAGTCTTATATTGACAGAGAATTGAATATTCCATATCGGTTTATTCGTAAGATTAATGAGGGTGGATATACGAAAAATCTAGAAATAGATTTTAATCATGATACTCAAAAAGCTATTGTAACCGACCACAAGCACAATACCGTAATAGAAGTTTCTCTTGAGAAGAATGTGCAAGACATGGTTTCTTCTTTTTATTCTTTACGTAATACACTAGACACTCAAAACCTTCAAGAAGGAGATGTGTTTGATATGAATATGTTTTTTGATCGGGGCAATTATAAATTCAGGCTTAAATTTTTGGGTAGAGAAACCTTAAAAACTACCTTTGGCAAAGTTTCTACCATGATTTTTAGACCTTATGTAGAGTCGGGGCGAATTTTTGAAGAAGAGGAAAGTTTAACTGTTTGGGTTACTGATGATGATAATAAAATGCCGATTCTTATAAAAGCAGATCTAGTAATAGGTTCTTTAAAAGCAACATTAATAGAATATAAAGGACTTAAACACCAGTTTAAAATTATTACAGAATAATACATACGTACTTATGGAGCTTAAATCATCTACCAAAGAATTGTTACAACAACTTGAAGTAAAGTATGGAGCTATAGGTCAAAATCTTGACACTCACTTAGAAGGGTTGTTGCATAGCACTCCAATTACCTATTGGGATTATATACAAACAGACGCTTTACTAGCGCTTCAAACACAACGCACCAACCTGCCAGATGAAATGGTGTTTATCATGTATCATCAAGTAAATGAACTTTTGTTTAAGATGATCCTTTGGGAAATTGAGCAGGTTTCTAAACATACAGAACTCACCGCAACCTTCTTTTCTGAAAAATTAATGCGTGTGAGCCGTTACTTTGATATGCTTACTTCATCTTTCAATATTATGCGTGAAGGAATGGATAGAGCCCAGTACATGAAATTTAGAACCACGCTAACACCGGCTAGTGGTTTTCAGAGCGCGCAGTACAGGAAAATTGAATTTGCATCTACAGATTTAATAAATCTAATTGATGCTCGGTTTAGAGATACCATAGACAGGAACACTCCCTATGAACATGCGCTAGACCATTTATATTGGCAAGCTGCTGGGAAAGATTTCAAGACAGGAGAGAAGTCGTATTTATTATCTTCATTTGAAGAAAGGTATCGCTCAGAATTTATAGATTTCACCCAAGAGTATAACACTATAAATTTATATGCAAAATTTAAGGGGCTCCCTCAAGACGTTAAAGAAGACCCGACCCTACTAAAAGCATTACGCCATTTCGACTACACCGTAAATATTACATGGGTGATGGCCCACTACAATGCTGCAAGATATTATATTGGCGGAAGTGACGACCAAGAAGCGTTAGAGGCCACTGGCGGAAGTGACTGGACAAAATACATGCTTCCAAAATATCAACGACGTATCTTTTTCCCTGAAGTATGGAGCGAGCAAGAATTAGCAGATTGGGGAAAGAATGTATAACATACAGAACGCAAAAAACCTGCCATTGAAAACAATACCTTACTATTTTGTGCTTATGTTGATTTGTTTTGCTTGTACCGACAAAGGGAATAAGCAGGGTACCAAACAAGAACCACAAGTCATTAAAGACACGATAGCATATGGCTATAATCTAAACGATTTTAATGTATTGCGTGACACCATTAAAAATGGAGACACGTTTGGAGCAATTTTAAACGACCATGGTATTACTAATAAAAAAATATTTACGGTAGCTACCAAATTTAGAGACAGTTTTGATGTACGCCGTATGGTAGTAGGGAAGCCTTATCTATTGCTAAAGTCTCAAGATACGCTAAACACTACGCAGGTTTTTATTTATGAAAAGAACAAGGTAGACTACGCTGTTATTGATTTTCGAGATACTTTAACCGTGTTCACTAAAAGCAAACCTGTTACCTATGTAGAAAAGGAAGCCTCTGGAATTATTCAGAGTTCTCTTTATCTCACCATGGAAGAAAACAACCTAAGCCCAGTAATGACTGATAGGCTGGCAAATATTTATGCATGGACGGTTAACTTCTTTAAAATTCAAAAGGGAGATCGTTTTAAAGTAATTTACACTGAAAAGTTTATTGACGACAGCATCTCTGCAGGTATTCACCGAATTAAAGCTTCTTTTTTTGAGCACAAGGGTGTGCCTCTTTATGCCTTTGGCTATGAAAATGAAAAGCTGCCTTCATTAGATTTTTATGATGAGAAAGCTCAAAACCTTCGGCGTGCTTTTTTAAAAGCACCAGTTAAGTTTAGCCGAATCTCCTCAAAATATAACCTAAAGAGAAGAATTAAATACTATGGCTATAAGCTACGCCCTCATAAAGGAACCGACTTCTCGGCCAACCTTGGTGCCCCAATTTTAGCAACAGCAGACGGAACCGTTACTAAAGCAGAACGAAAAGGCGGCAACGGGATTTATGTAAAGATTAGACACAACAGGACCTATGAGACACAATATCTACACATGAAGAAATACAATGTGCGTGTTGGAGATTTTGTTCGCCAAGGAGACGTGATAGGTTGGGTAGGGATGACGGGTAATTCTGGCGGCCCACATGTTTGTTATCGTTTTTGGAAAAATGGCAAACAAGTTGACCCTTTCAAACAAGATCTTCCTGCGTCAAAACCACTTTCTAGTGCATTTCATGAAGATTACTTCTCCCAGATAGCAGCTATTAAAGTTCAAATAGACGAGATAGAATATTAGCATAAAGTGTTGATAACCTTGTTATTAATTATTCATGTTCTTTCCGTTTACCTGTGATAATTAATTGTAATTTTATTTTGAAGTTCCCTTGTCGTTTTCTTAACATTAGGAATAGGAGAATAATACAATTTGGTGTACTTTTGAAAAAATTTTTATTCATTAAAAACAAACACATGAAAAAACTTTTACTTTTAGTAGTATTACTAGGCGGTTTTACTGCCTTTGGACAGGGTACCGTTTCAGGGACTCTTATGGACCCCGATCTTGGCGGGCCACTTCCTGGAGCTAACGTTATTGAAGCGGGCACAAACAACGGAGTTGTTACAGACTTTGATGGTAACTTTAGTATTACAGTAGCAAAAAGCAAAGGGTCACTTGAGCTTAGTTATGTTGGATACGAAACAAAAATAATTTCTTATAAACTCTCTGGAGAAACCCTAGCGTTAGGATCAATTTCAGTAAACCAAGCGGCTGCTTCATTAGATGAGGTAATCCTTATTGGTTCTGGAGTTATCCAAGTTGCTGAAGGAAGAAGAACTCCTGTTGCCGTTTCTACAATTAGAGCTGAAGAAATTTCTGCCAAAGCTTCTGGTAACGTAGAATTTACAGAGGCTATGAAAAATACACCCTCTGTGTATGTAGCAAATCAAGGTTCTGGTTTTGGAGACAGCCAAATATTTTTACGTGGTTTTGATGACACAAATACAGCTTTCTTATTAAATGGGCAACCAATTAATGGTCAGGAAGATGGTAAAATGTACTGGTCTAACTGGTCTGGTATGAGTGATGTTGCAAATGCAGTACAAATACAAAGAGGTTTAGGAGCATCAAAACTTGCTATTTCTTCTGTTGGTGGTACGGTAAACATTGTATCTAAAACTACAGATAGAAAAGAAGGTGGTTTTGTACGTTTCTTAGGAGGTAATGATAGTTACGCAAAAGCAACGATGAACTATAACTCAGGAATGAGTGAAAAAGGATGGGGATTCTCCGTATTATTAGACCACTGGCAAGGATATAGAAAATGGGCTGAAGGTACACAAGGGGGAGGTCAAACTTACATGATCTCTGTTGGTTACAAAGCAAGTGAAAAAAGTGTATTTAACTTTTTACTTACAGGTGCACCACAATTTCATGACCAAAACTTTTCTCAAGACAGAAGTGTTTATGAGCAATACGGAAATAAGTACAACCCAAATTCTGGGTTCTTAGATGGTGAGCGTTACACAGAAAGACGTAACTATTACCATAAGCCAGTTGCTAACTTAAACTGGGATTATGAAATTAACGATAAATTAGATCTTTCTGCAGTATTATATGCTTCTTGGGGCCGCGGTGGTGGTACAGGAGGTTTAGGAAGTGGGTCAAACAGAGTTCGTTTTAGTGACAATACTGATAATGCAAGATCAGAGATTGATTTTGAGTCTATTCGTGCAAACAACCAAGCCAATGCAGATGCAAATGGGAATGGTAATTTCGGAGATTCTTACATTAGAAGATCTTCTGTAAACAACCACAACTGGTACGGGTTTTTAGGGAATTTAAACTACGACGCTAATGAAAATTGGGATTTAAGTGTAGGAGTAGATGCAAGAACGTACACAGGAGATCACTTTAGACAAGTAAACGATCTTTTAGGCCTTAACGGCTTTACTGATAATTATAGAACAGACAGACCTGATGATTATACGTTTACAGAAGAGTATGATGCAGACCCGTGGGCTGCACTATTTAACTTTGCAGACGAAGATAATCGTACACAATTTGATTATAGCGAAAGCATAAATTATATAGGTGCTTTTGGTCAAGCTGAATATGCTACAGATCATTTCTCTACATTCTTCCAAGGAGCTGTTTCAACGCAGTCTTTCCAAAGAACTGGACGTTTTGTAGGTGCAGAACGTGATGGTGGTGATGGTATTGCTGTTGATGGTCTTGGTGAGTCTGAGAAAATCAGCAAACTAGGATACAACCTTAAGGGGGGATTAGGATATTCTCCTAATGATGCGAGTACATTCTTTGTAAATGGAGGATTTTACTCTCGCCAACCTTACCTAGACAATATCTTTACAGACATTAGAAACTCAAATGCTATCGTGTCTCCAGAAATTGAAAACGAGGAAATATTAAGTTATGAAGCTGGATACCGTTACGATAAAGGAAACCTTCGTATCAATGTAGATGTTTACAGAACAGACTGGGGTAACCGTTTTGTTTCAACTGGAGGGCAAACTACAGATGAGAATGGAGCTGATGTTTTCTTTACAGATCGTTTTACAGACGTAACACAAATACACCAAGGATTAGAGTTTGATTTTGAATACCGTATGGATTCAGATGTTTTAAGATGGAGAGGGTATGGATCTATCGGAAACTGGGAGTATGAAGGAGAAACTCCTTTTACACGTCAAGACAACGAAACGTTAGATTTTATTGAGTTAGAGGATAACACATTAACCTTATCTGGCGTAAAAGTTGGTAGAGCGCCTCAAACATCATTTGGTGGTGGCGTTGTTTGGAACATTTGTAATGGTCTTAGCTTTGACGCAGATTACAACATCTACACAGATTTATATGCTGCTATAAACGCAGATGATGTTGTTGAGAGCGCTCAAGCAGGAGAGAGAGCTCAGTCTGACAGAATTGATGGATACGGTTTGTTTGACCTTGGAGTAACTTACAAGTTCATGTTTGGAGGCAACAAACTTACGTTAAGAACAAATCTTTACAATGCAGCTAATGAAGATTATATCACAAGACAAGATAATTATGGTGTAGGTTTAGGAAATGGAAGAACATACAACGCAAGTGTACGTTACAATTTCTAATTCTTAGTATCATATAGTACTTTAAAGAGCCATCACTTTTGTGATGGCTCTTTTGTTTTTTAGTACATTTACGATTATAAATTTAAACCGTTATTTATGTATCAAGCTATTCAATACTTACATTCTTATTGGGCCTACTTGGTAGTGCTCGTTGTTGTTTTTGCAACCCTTAATGCTTTGTTTGGTTTCTTTTCAAAGAAAGAATACAGCTATAAAGATTTTAGACTTTCTCTATTTGCTTTAATTGTCACGCATTTACAGTTTTTAATTGGGCTTATTTTATTTTTTGTATCACCCCTAGGGCTGCAATCTATTTTAAATAACGGCATGGGAGCGGTCATGAAAGATAGCACCTTGAGGTTGTATGCTATAGAGCATCCAACGGTAATGTTACTCACTGCAGTGTTTATAACCATAGGCTATTCTAAACATAAAAAGAAACGAACCTCACATCCAAAATTTAAAATGCTGGCAATATTTTATACCATTGCACTAGTGCTATTGCTAAGTAGAATTCCTTGGTCAAGCTGGCTTTAAGGTATAACAATCAGTACAAAAAAAGCCCCTATATTATAAAGGGGCTTTTTATACTTTTAAATGAAATACAATCTATATTATTGCTCTTTTACAAGGTATATAAAGACTGGAAAATGATCACTATACCCTCCTGTGAAAGCCCCATTACCAAAACTTCTGTAAGGATACCCTTTGTATTGCCCTTTTGAGTTTGCCAGGTACGATTTGTTGAAAATCCCTGCCTTAAAAAAACGATAACTTGTGTACTCTTTCTTGGTTAATTCTGAGGAGATAATCATTTGGTCAAACAAATTCCACCCATCTCTCCATGCTAAAGTTCCTAGTCCATCTTTAAACATTTCTTCCATTGGGTTGAAAAGCTGCTTTGTACCTAAACCCTCTCTTTTCTTTTTAGGCTGTAATACCTCTTTTACGCTAGGGCTTGTAGGGTCATCATTAAAGTCACCCATGGTAATAATCTTAGCATAAGGCTCTTCCATAAAAATAGAATCTATGATGTGCTTGTTTAGCCTTGCAGCGCTAATTCTTTTTTGTCGTGATCTTGCTTCGCCACCGCTTCTAGAAGGCCAATGGTTTACAATAAAATGCATTTTCTCTCCATCTAGCATACCGCTGACAACTAACTGATCTCTAGTGAAAACACGTTTAGTAGCGTCTTTATTATCATAAATTAAAAGCTCATGTGCTTTATAGTTTGTTGGGGAAAATATTTTTTTTTGATAGATTAATGCCACATCGATACCCCTTCTGTCTGGTGAATCAAACTGTATAATACCATATTCTTTGTTGAGGAGCGGCTCTTGGTTTACAAGATCTTCTAATACTTTTCTGTTCTCAGTTTCACAAAGACCAACTATTGCTGGGGGTGTTCCAGTAACATCTGCCCCAATTTCACTAATAACCTTTGCAATATTTTTAAGCTTAGCTTGGTAGATTTCCTCAGTCCAGTGATCTTTTCCATCTGGTGTTCTATCATCATCATAGGTTATGGGATCATTTTCTGTGTCAAATAGATTTTCAACATTATAAAAAGCAATTGTGTTAACCTTGTATTGTTTTTTTTCTT
>JBLHII010000030.1:0-14880 GCA_047616265.1 Minisyncoccia bacterium | reverse complement strand
TCAGCCTTGCTTGGAGATATACCCTATGGAGCAGTGGAATGACTTGATGGATAAAATGAGTGAACTCAATCGGTTTAATCGAAAAAATGTAGATTTTATTCGTCGCTTTACCGCAGGGGTAAAGACAGTGGAGATAGATGCTGCTGGAAGAATAAACATCCCTAAAGACTTAGCTTCTTTTGCTGCTATTACTAAAGACGTGGTGCTCTCCTCCGCTATTAATATTGTAGAAGTTTGGGACAAGCAAGCATATGAACAAGCCATTAATAATGCCGCTAATGATTTTGCTGATTTAGCAGAAGATGTTATGGGTGATACAAAACTGCCAGATGGAATATCATAACCCAGTCTTATTACACCCAACCGTTGACGGTCTTGACATTAAACCAAATGGTGTTTATGTGGATGTCACCTTCGGTGGTGGTGGACATGCAAGAGAAATACTTAGTAGGTTGGGAGCGCATGGGAAACTAATCGCTTTTGACCAAGACACAGATGCATTGGCAAATGCTATTGATGATCCTAGGTTTATATTAGTAAACGAAAACTTTAGGTTTTTAAAACGTTTTTTGCGCTTTCATGGGGTAAAAGAGGTAGACGGTATCTTGGGAGATTTTGGTGTTTCTTCTCATCAGTTTGATGTTGCCGAGCGCGGGTTCTCTACAAGATTTGAAGCAGATCTGGATATGCGCATGAATCAAGGCGCCTCATTTTCTGCCTTTGATGTCATAAATAACTATGAAGAAGTTCATTTAAGAAGTGTGTTATTTCAGTATGGTGAATTGCGAGCTGCAGCGGGAATGGCGAAAATAATTTGTGAAGTAAGAAGAGAGAAAGAGATAAAAACAAGTGACCAACTTAAAACTGCATTAGGAAGGTTTTTGCCAAAACATCGAGAAAATAAAATTCTCGCTCAGATTTATCAAGCCATTAGGATTGAGGTAAATCAAGAACTAGAGGTTTTAAAAGAGTTTTTGTCTCAAACCATAGAGGTATTAAAGCCTAATGGCAGACTAAGCTTAATTAGTTACCATAGTTTAGAAGATAGATTGGTAAAACGTTTTATGCGTAATGGAATGTTTGAAGGAGCGCCAGAGAAGGATGTGTTTGGAAGGGTTGAGGTTCCATTAAAACCTATTGGAAAATTTATTATCCCTACAGATCAAGAAATAAAAACAAACAATAGGGCTAGAAGCGCAAAGCTTAGAATTGCTCAAAAACTATAAAATTAACTGGGTTGATTCCAATGGGGTGTTGACAGTATTTAGAAAATGAAACAAAACTTCTACAACATCATAAAAGGCAGATTCCTAGTAAGTGATGATGCGTTTAAAAACTGGAGGTTTATTGTTTTCCTTAGCACTCTTGCTTTGATAATGATAGGGAGTAGTCATACAGCAGATAAAAAAGTACATCGAATTGCACAACTTAACAACGAGGCAAAAGAATTAAAGAGTGAGTATCTAGACGTTCGCAAAGAACTTACTCAAATTAAAATGGAAAGTAAGATAACGGTAGTAATGTCAAAAACTGGATTGCAAACCAGTGAGACACCACCTCAAAAAATAATCATCACTAAAAAACAGTAGCGCGTTGTCTAATAACGAAAAGAACATATTAAACCGCTTATATTTTGTCGCTGGAGGTATGTTTCTCTTCGCGTTGCTTATTGCTGTTAAATTAATTGACATCCAATTTATAGAAGGCGATACCTATCGTGCACTTGCGGCAAAAAACACTACAAAAAATGATGTCATTCGTGCTAACCGAGGAAATATATATGCAGATGATGGAAGTCTCTTAGCGAGCTCTGTGCCAAAATACGATATTAGGTTTGATGCTGTTACTGTGTCCAAAAAAGATTTTGATGAAAATTTAGTTCCGCTCTCTAAAGAGATGAGTAGCATGTTTGGAAAGTCAGCTTCATATTATCAAAACAAACTACGCAAAGCAAGATCAAATAAGAATAGGTATTTGTTGATTGCAAAAAGGCTAGGATACTCAGATTATATACGCGTTAAAAAAATGCCTTTGTTTAGCAAAGGGCCTAACAGAGGTGGTTTCATAGCAGAGTCTAGTACAGTTCGGGAACATCCAATGGGTAAAATTGCTGAACGCTTGGTTGGAAATGAAGATAGAAATACACCGGGCGCTTATCTTGTTGGCTTAGAAGGTGCCTTTCATGAGGAGCTTAGTGGTAAAGAGGGGAGGCGTCTTAAACAAAAAATATCAAAAGGAAGATGGAAGCCCATCTATGACGAAAATCAAGTAGAGCCACAAGATGGACATGATGTTATTTCTACCATTAATGTAAACATGCAAGATATTGCACATCATGCTTTACTAAAACAACTAGAAGAATACGAGGCAGATCATGGAAGTGTAATTGTGATGGAGGTAGCTTCGGGTGAGATCAAGGCAGTAGCTAATTTAGGGAAAAGCAGGAATGGCGGTTACTATGAACGTCTTAATTATGCGGTAGGGGAGTCTAGTGAGCCTGGATCAACCTTTAAAACCATTGCATTAACGGTCGCTTTAGAACATAAGGTTTTGGATACTGCAACAATCGTAGATACAGAAAGGGGACATGTGCGTATGTATGGGCGTACTATTTCAGATTCCAAAAGAGGTGGTTATGGAGAAATCTCTGCGGCACAGGCCTTAGAGGTTTCTTCCAATATTGGTTTTGCTAGAATGATTGACGGAGCGTATAAAGACAACCCAAAAAAATTCACAGACCAAATAAAAAAATGGAACCTACATCAAAAAATCGGAATTCCTATTATGGGGGAGGGGAAACCTGTTATTCCAGAAGAAGGAGATGTCTTGTGGAGTAAAAATGCATTGCCTTCTATTTCTTACGGGTATAATCTGCAAATGACACCTTTACAAATACTAACGTTTTACAACGCGATTGCTAATAACGGCACGATGGTAAAACCTCATTTTATTAAAGAAATTCGCTCTTGGAACAAGCAAGTTAAAGTTTTTGAACCAGAAGTTTTAATACCTAAAATAGCTTCTGAAACTACAATAAATAAAATACAAGAGGTTTTGAAAAACATTATAATACGGGGAACAGGGAAGAGCCTGTACTCTGAAAATTTTTCAATGGCAGGAAAAACCGGTACGGCAAGAATTGACTATGGAAACCTTGAAGAATGGTTAAAAGATAAGAAATATGTATCCTCTTTTGCGGGGTACTTTCCTGCAGAAAACCCAAAATATTCTTGCATTGTAGTAATACACAAGCCAAGTGCTTCTAAAGGCTATTATGGAGCAGATGTAACCGGTCCAGTTTTTAAGCGCATTGCTCAAAAAATATACACAGATAGCCCACTAAGAGTTGAAGTTGCTGTTGTTGATTTGGTAGACGAAGCCACTCAAAATGATTTTGAACGCTATTATGATATGGCGCAAGAACTTTCTGTTAAGATGCCTAATGTAAAAGGGATGGCTGGTATGGATGCTGTTGCATTACTAGAAAACCTAGGGTTGCACGTACGGTTAAAAGGGAATGGTGCTGTGATGCGCCAGTCTCTTGCAATAGGCGAAAAAATTAAAGAAGGTCAAGAAGTTATACTCTATTTATCGTGATTCTATTAAAAGACATATTATACAAGGTTTCTCTAGAGAAAGTAGTGGGAAATACCGCTATGGCATTTCGTGAACTTCATTTTGATAGTCGCGAAGTAGGTCTAGATGATGTTTTTATTGCAATTAAAGGAACCCAAAGTGACGGGCATGCGTATGTTGCTAAAGCAGTAAATCAGGGCGCTTTGGCTGTGATTTGTGAGCAAATGCCAAAAAAGATAGTTAATGGTATTACCTACGTTCAAGTATCAGATAGTCAACAAGCATTGGCTATAATGGCTTCTAATTTTTATGGAAACCCTTCTGAACAATTACAATTAGTAGGGGTAACAGGAACAAATGGTAAAACTACGATTGCAACATTATTATACACCCTTTTTACCTCTGCGGGTTATGAAGTAGGCTTGTTGTCTACCATAAAGATAATGATCGGAAAATTACAATATGCGGCAACTCATACTACCCCAGATAGTTTGACAATCAATAAGCATTTACGCGAGATGGTTGATGCTGGAGTAGAATTTTGTTTTATGGAGGTGAGTTCTCACGGGATTCATCAAAAAAGAACAGAAGGCTTGCTTTTTGCAGGGGGTGTTTTTACCAACCTTTCTCATGATCACCTAGACTATCACAAAGACTTTAAAGAATACCGTGATGTAAAGAAGTTGTTTTTTGATCACTTACCAAAAACTGCTTTTGCTTTGACCAATGCAGATGACAAAAATGGACCAGTCATGTTGCAGAATACAGCAGCTAGAAAGTGCACATATGCACTAAAAACAATGGCAGATTATAAGGCTCAGATTTTAGAAAATCAATTACATGGCTTATTGCTTAAAATAAACAATCAAGAATTATGGGTGAAACTCATCGGAAACTTTAATGCCTATAACCTTTTAGCGATTTATGCTACTGCAGACCAATTAGGCTTAGAAAATCTTGAGATTTTAAAGTTGTTGAGCACCTTAGAAAGTGTAGACGGAAGGTTTCAGTACCTTATTTCAGAAAGGAACGTAATAGCTATTATAGACTATGCCCACACACCAGATGCATTAAAAAATGTATTAGAAACAATTAACACCATAAGAACAGGAAACGAAGCGCTTATTACTGTTGTTGGGTGTGGTGGAGATCGTGATGTTTCTAAACGACCAAAAATGGGGAGTATCGCAGCGCAACTAAGTACTAAAGTAATTTTCACAAGTGACAATCCACGTTCAGAGGATCCAGAGGCAATTATTGCACACATTGAAGCGGGTGTTCCTGCAGAACACTATAAAAAAACAGTAGCTATTACTGATAGAAAACAAGCCATCAAGACAGCATGCCAAATGGCCCAGGAGAATGACATCATTTTGGTGGCTGGTAAAGGACATGAGACCTATCAAGAAATTCAAGGAATTCGTACAGACTTTGATGATTTACAAATAATAACACAATTATTAATCGCCCTAAATAAATAAAGCTATGTTATATTATTTGTTTGATTTTTTAGATAGAACCTATGATTTACCTGGAGCAGGATTGTTTCAGTTTATCACTTTTAGAGCAGCATTGGCGGTTATTACCTCATTATTGATTGCAACGGTTTGGGGAAAGAAAATCATTAAGATTTTACAAGAAAAACAAATGGGCGAGACTATTAGAGATCTTGGTTTAGTGGGGCAGTCAGAAAAGGCTGGAACACCTACGATGGGTGGGTTGATAATTATTTTAGCCACACTCGTTCCTGTATTGTTGTTTGCAAAGCTTGAAAATATTTATGTCATACTCTTAATCGTGACAACCCTATGGATGGGTGCGATAGGTTTTTTAGATGATTATCTAAAAAAGTTTAAAAACGACAAGGATGGTTTGCCAGGGAAATTTAAAGTAATTGGTCAAGTTGGTCTGGGTATACTCGTAGGTGCCACTATGTTTTTTCATAGTGACATAACTGTTAAAACAGAAAAAATAAACCCTGTTACAGGGCAAGAAATGACAAGTAAAACGGGTGCGAAAACATTTAATGAAGCAGAAAAAACTTTGCTAACTACGATGCCTTTTGTGAGTGGAAATGAAATTAACTATGAAAAATTAGTGACTTGGGCAGGGGAGGAATACGCCTCTTATGCTTGGTTAATTTTTATTCCAATCGTTATTTTTATTATCACAGCGGTTTCAAATGGAGCTAATCTCACCGATGGTATAGATGGGCTCGCGGCTGGAACTTCGGCTATTATAGCGGTGACCCTTGCGCTGTTTGCTTGGGTAAGTGGTAATGTTATTTTTTCAGATTACCTCAATATAATCTATATCCCTAATACGGGAGAGCTTACAATTTTTATCATGGCTTTTGTAGGAGCACTTATTGGTTTCTTGTGGTACAATGCATACCCGGCTCAAGTCTTTATGGGTGACACAGGAAGTTTAACCATAGGAGGTATTATTGCTGTAATTGCTATTGCGATTCGCAAAGAATG
Organism: Minisyncoccia bacterium; assembly: GCA_047616265.1. Classification (GTDB taxonomy): domain Bacteria; phylum Bacteroidota; class Bacteroidia; order Flavobacteriales; family Flavobacteriaceae; genus Patiriisocius. The sequence goes on along the minus strand of JBLHII010000030.1, from coordinate 8,824 downwards.
GTTGATTCCAATTCTATGTGGCATATTTTTGATGGAAAATTTGTCGGTTGTAATGCAGGTGGGCTGGTTTAAGTATACCAAGAAAAAGTTTGGTGCAGGAAGGCGCATTTTTAAGATGTCTCCTTTGCATCACCATTATCAAAAAGGAGGGTTTCACGAAAGTAAAATAGTAACTCGATTTTGGATTGTCGGAATTTTTCTGGCGGTATTAACCATTGTAACACTTAAAATTAGGTAGATGGTAAAGCGCTTGGTCATATTAGGTGGAGGAGAAAGCGGGGTTGGAACTGCGCTTTTGGGTTTGCAAAAAGGCTATGATGTTTTTGTAAGTGACTTCGGAAAAATTAAAGAAGGTTATGCGTTCGCGTTATCAAGTAATGAAATTGATTGGGAAGATGGAGGGCATACAGCTGCTGAAATTGTACGTGCGGATGTGGTCGTTAAAAGTCCAGGTATTCCGGAGACAGCGCCTATCATACTGACGTTGAAAGAAGCTAATGTGAAAGTGATTTCAGAAATTGAATTTGCAGCCACATATACAGAAGCAACGATTGTTGCTATTACAGGAAGTAATGGAAAAACGTCCACAGCAAGTTTGACATATTCACTGCTCAAGGATGAATTAAATGTTGCGCTTGGAGGAAATATAGGAGACAGTTTTGCAGCCCAGGTTGCAACAGGGAAATATAAAAACTTTGTCTTAGAGCTCAGTAGTTTTCAGCTAGACGGTATTGAGAATTTTGCACCGCACATTGCGGTGTTAACAAATTTAAGTCCAGATCATTTAGATCGATATGATAATCGCTATGAAAACTATATCGCTGCAAAGTTTAGAATCACGATGAACCAAAAAGCATCAGATTATTTCATTTATGATGCCGATGATATTGAGATAAATAAATGGGTAGCAAACCATGAAATTAAAGCGAAAAAACTGCCCTTTTCGCTTACAAAAGAAGTTGAAGAAGGGGCTTTTATAAAAGAAAATAAAATAATAATAACCATACAAAATAACCAATTTACTATGCCAATAGCAACGTTAGGACTCCAAGGTAAGCACAATGTAAAAAACGCCATGGCTGCAAGCACAGTGGCTACTCTTTTAAAAATAAGAAAGGCGACCATTAGGGAATCTTTAGAGAGTTTTCAAGGAGTAGAGCATCGCCTTGAAAAAGTTTTAAAAATTAATAATGTGATGTATATCAATGATAGCAAAGCCACCAATGTAAATGCAACATTTTACGCATTAGATAGCATGCAATCTCCAACAGTTTGGATTGTAGGTGGCGTAGATAAAGGCAATGATTATAGTGAGCTTCTGCCTTTGGTAAATGAAAAAGTGAAAGCTATTATTTGTTTAGGTCTTGATAATGAAAAAATAAAAGCGCAGTTTAGTAATGTAGTAGAGTTACTAGTTGAGACTGCAGGCATGGAAGAGGCTGTCAAAGTGGCCTATAAATTGGCAGATAGAAACGACACTGTATTGCTAAGCCCAGCATGTGCAAGTTTTGATTTGTTTGAAAATTATGAAGACAGAGGGAGACAATTCAAGGAAGCTGTGAGACACCTGTAATATTTCAGTATTAAATATTAGCATGCATAAATTTTAAATATAAAGTGAAATCATTATTCAAAAACATACAAGGAGATAGTGTTATTTGGGCCATAGTAGGTGCATTGGCTATATTTTCATTTTTACCGGTATATAGCGCTAGTAGTAATCTAGCCTATTTGTATGGTGATGGAAACACCTTTAAGTTTTTGGCAAAGCATTTTGCACACCTAATGCTAGGGTTTGGTATTCTGTATGGAGTTCATAAAATACCGTATCATTATTTTAGAGGGCTCTCTATAATTGCATTGCCAGTGGTTATTATATTGTTGTTGCTTACCATTGCACAAGGAACCACGATAGCTGGTGCCAACGCAAGTAGGTGGATACAAGTGCCTCTAGTTGGTGTCACATTTCAGACCTCTACCTTGGCTGCAGTTGTATTAATGACGTATGTGGCTAGGTATCTATCCACGATAGAAGGTAGGATTGTTACTTTTAAAGAAACCTTGCTACCCCTTTGGGTTCCTGTATTTTTGGTGCTTGCATTAATATTACCTGCAAACTTTTCTACTGCAGCTATCATTTTTGCAATGGTTAGTTTATTGGTTTTTATTGGAGGGTATCCTTTAAAATATTTGGCAATAATACTAGGTGCTGGACTTCTTATGCTTAGCTTATTTGTAGTAACGGCAAAAGCATTTCCAGGTGTGTTCCCAAATAGGGTAGACACATGGATAAGTAGAGTAGAAAGCTTCGCTGATAAAACAGATACAGAAGCGAATTATCAGATAGATCAAGCTAAAATAGCTATTGCTTCGGGTGGTATTACTGGGTTGGGTCCTGGCAAAAGTGTACAAAAGAATTTTTTACCACAATCTTCTTCAGATTTTATCTATGCTATTATTGTTGAAGAATTTGGTATCGTAGGAGCCTTAGGAATCATGATTGTTTATTTGATGTTGTTATTTAGGTTAGTTATTGTGGCGCACAAGTCTAGCGATATGTTTTCAAAATTATTGGTTATTGGTGTAGGGCTCCCTATTGTATTTCAGGCGCTTATTAATATGGCAGTTGCTGTTTCATTATTTCCAGTAACAGGCCAAACATTGCCACTCATAAGTAGTGGTGGTTCTAGTATCTGGATGACCTGTTTGGCATTGGGTATGGTGTTGAGTGTGAGTGCAAAAAGAGTAATTAAAAAAAAGGATGATGACACTGAAAATCCTTTGGATATTTTAAGTCAGACGCTATAAAACAAGATACTATTAAAACACAAAAAACATACAAGTTTATTATATCTGGAGGCGGAACTGGCGGCCATATTTATCCAGCTATAGCTATAGCTAATGAATTAAAAACTAGATTTCCTAAAGCAGTTTTTCTTTTTGTAGGGGCTAAGGATAGAATGGAAATGGAAAAAATCCCTGAAGCCGGATATGCTATTAAAGGGCTTTGGATTGCTGGTTTGCAGCGTACACTAACATTGAGAAATTTATTATTTCCTTTAAAGTTAATTTCTAGCTTATTGGTGTCAAGAAGCATCATAAAAAACTTTAAACCTGATGCCGCTATTGGTACTGGAGGCTATGCAAGCGCCCCCTTATTGAAAATGGCTTCCATAAAAGGAATTCCTTGCCTAATTCAAGAACAAAATAGTCATGCCGGGATTACAAACAAATGGCTGAGTAGCAATGTACAACGTATTTGTACTGCTTATAATGGAATGGAGCAGTTCTTTCCAGCTAGTAAAATCCAACTAACGGGGAATCCAGTACGGCAAGATTTATTAAATGTTCATCTTAATAAAGCAGCAGCAGTAGCGTTCTTCAACTTAAAACCTAAGACCAAAACTGTTTTAGTGCTAGGAGGAAGCTTAGGAGCTAAAAAAATAAATGAATTAATAGATGCGCAGCTACCCTATTTTAAAGAACAAGGCGTTCAAGTGCTTTGGCAATGTGGTAAAGTTTATGCAGAAAAATACGGAAACAGGACCCAAGGAGATATTCAAGTATATCCTTTTTTAAATAGAATGGATCTAGCTTATGCAGTAGCAGATATTATAATCAGTAGGGCAGGTGCTTTGTCTGTATCGGAACTATGTTTGGTTGGTAAACCTGTAATTTTCATACCAAGTCCAAACGTCGCTGAAGACCATCAAACAAAAAATGCCTTGTCAATCTCTCAAGAAAATGCAGCTATTTTGTTGAAGGAGGAAGATGCGGCGGCACAGTTTGAAGGCATTTTAGATGCCTTGATACAGGACCAGGTAAGACAGAGAGAATTGGGTGCAGCTATTTTGGCACTTGCAAAACCAAACGCAACAAAAGAAATTGTAGATGAAATTGAAAAATTAATTCAAGCCAAGGTATAAATGAATACGCTTAAAAACATACATACTATATATTTTGTTGGTATTGGCGGCATAGGGATGAGCGCTTTGGCTCGTTTTGCTATTAGAAAAGAGCTTGCGGTTTTTGGCTATGATAAGACAAATACCATCTTGACCCAAACCCTAGAAAAAGAAGGTGCTTGTATCTCATTTGTAGATAGTGTTTCGTCACTTCCGCAACAAATTAATAATAAAGAAAGTACTTTGGTGGTCTATACCCCAGCTATTCCTATAGGTAACGAAATTTTGCGATGGTTTGTTGAAAATAACTATTGGGTGATGAAGCGGTCTCAGTTTTTAGGGGAGCTCACCCAGGATACACTTTGTTTGGCTGTGGCAGGAACTCATGGTAAAACAACGACTTCTGCTATTTTAGGCCATGTATTGGCGTACTGTAATATGCCAGTGACTGCTTTTTTAGGGGGTATTACTGAGAATTATAAATCTAATTTTATAAGTAAAGGAACGGAAATAACAGTGGTAGAGGCCGACGAATTCGATCGTTCTTTTTTAACCTTAAAGCCAGATATTGCCTGTATTACCTCCATGGATGCAGATCATCTAGATATTTACGGAGATGTTACAGCTATTGAAGAATCATTTGTTGAATTTGCAAATTTAGTACCGAATAAAAAGCAGTTATTACATAAAAAAGGGTTGCCCTTAGCGGGACAGTCTGTTGCTATAGCTGAAACTGCTGACTACGAAGCGCAAAATGTTCGTATTAAAAATGGTGTTTATATTTTTGATCTTAAAACACCTGGACGTATTCTTCGTGGTTTAGAATTTTCACTTCCAGGGCATCATAACTTACACAATGCTATTACGGCTTTAGGTATGGCAATTTTAGCAGGAGCTCCTATCACATCTTTACCTAAAGCGTTATCAACCTTCAAAGGAGTAGAGCGAAGGTTTACCTATAAAATCAAGAGAGATGACTTGGTGCTTATAGATGATTACGCACACCATCCAACAGAGATTGACGCTTTGTATCAAGCGGTAACTGAAATGTATCCTGATGATGAGAAGTTGATTGTATTTCAACCTCATTTATTTAGTAGAACAAAAGATTTTATTAATGGTTTTGCCGAAAGTTTAGCGCAATTTAATCACATCCTGTTGTTGGATATTTATCCAGCAAGAGAAGAACCTATTCAAGGAGTTTCCTCGCGATGGCTGTTGGGTAAAATAAGGAGTATTGCAAAAGATGTTGACAATGTTGCATTGATTTCTAAGGAAACATTGTTAGACAATATACGAGCATCCCCCTGTAGAATAAAATTATTGGTTGGCGCTGGCGATATTGGCGCCGAAGTTTTAGCCATTACAAAAGCACTTGAGTATGAGAATTAATTGGACAGTTGTTTGGTTTATAGTGCTTTTTGCCCTAGTCATGTTTCTTTTTGGTTTTTCCAAACAACGAAATAATGCTAGAAGTTTATCAAAAATTATAGTAGAGTTTACAGATGAAACCCCTCCTTTTATTACTTTAAAATCGGTTAATAAATTGTTAATACAAAATTTTGACACTGTTGTGAGCATCCCAAAAGAAGCCTTAATTTTGAGAGAGATAGAGCAGCGTTTGTTGAAAAATGAGATGATTCAAGATGCAGAAGTATATATCACGGTTCATGGCATATTGGGAGCTAAAATAAAGCAAAGAAATCCAATTGCTCGCGTCTCTGCAGTAACAGATTATTATCTTGATGATGAGGGAAAAAAGATGCCTTTATCATCTGTGTATACTGCAAGAGTTCCAATTGTTACAGGAGCAGTAGATACACATGCTGGAGCACTCACTGATTTACTGTTAAAGATAAATCAAGATGAAATGATGAAAAGCAGTGTGGTTGGCTTAGATGTATCAGAAGATGGAACACTACAGATGCGAATTAGGAAACAAGATTTTATAGTGCTTTTTGGAACTTCAGAAAATGCAAAAAAGAAATTTCAGAATTATAAAGCATTTTATCAAAGAATAAAACAAGATAGTATGTTGCTAGACTACAAAACGGTTGACTTAAGATTTGGCAGTCAAGTAGTGGCAACAAAAAAATAAAGGCTATGGAACAAGGAAACATTGCTGTAGGACTGGATATAGGAACAACAAAGATTGTTGCTATGGTAGGCAGAGAAAATGAGTATGGTAAGATGGAAATCTTGGGGATAGGAAAATCCAAAAGTTTGGGTGTTCACCGTGGGGTTGTAAACAATATTACCCAAACAATACAATCCATTCAACAAGCCATAACTGATGCAGAAACGGCCTCTGGAATAAAGATAGAGGATGTAGTGGTGGGCATTGCTGGACAGCACATACGAAGCCTTCAGCATAGTGATTATATTACAAGATCAGCTAGCGATGAAGTAATTAATGAAGAAGATATTGATAGTTTGTGCGATCAAGTGCACAAGCTGGTAATGTTACCTGGAGAAGAGATTATTCATGTTTTGCCGCAAGATTTTAAAGTTGATGGGCAGGCAGAGATTAAAGAACCTATTGGTATGTACGGTGGGCGTTTGGAAGCAAATTTTCACGTTGTTGTGGGGCAAGTTGCTTCGATAAAAAATATTGGCCGCTGCGTAAAGAGCGCAGGCTTAGCATTAAGTGGTATTACCCTGGAGCCTTTGGCCTCTGCAAATGCAGTGTTGAGTCAAGAAGAAAAAGAAGCTGGTGTTGCATTAATTGATATAGGAGGAGGAACCACAGATTTAGCCATTTTTAAAGATGGTATCATACGCCACACGGCCGTAATTCCTTTTGGTGGAAATGTGATTACCGAAGATATCAAAGAGGGATGTAGCATTATCGAAAAGCAAGCTGAATTATTGAAAATAAAATTTGGTTCTGCTTGGCCTGGAGAAAATAAGGATAATGAAATTGTTTCTATTCCTGGATTAAGAGGGAGAGATCCTAAAGAAATAACATTAAAAAACTTGTCTAAAATCATCCATGCTAGAGTGGTTGAAATTGTTGAGCAGGTATATTTAGAAATAAAAAATTATGGTCACGAAGAGCAAAAAAAGAAATTGATTGCTGGAATTGTGTTAACTGGTGGTGGTGCCCAGCTAAAACATCTAAAGCAATTAGTAGAGTATATTACAGGCATGGATACTAGAATTGGGTATCCTAACGAGCATTTGGCTGGAGATAGTGACAGTGAAACCACAAGTCCGTTGTATGCAACTGCCGTAGGGTTGGTCATGAATAGTCTGGAAAGTAAGGCGCGCGCAAACAATCTTTCTAAGCACGATGGCATCCATACAGTAGCACAAAAAGATGGAGAGGCTCCAGTTTCTGGAGAAGAACTTCAAGAAGAGGATCAACCAACAGGAGGTAAACAGCGCTCAGGTATTTTTGATAAATGGGCAGAAAAGTTTAAAGAGTTTCTTGATAATGCAGAGTAACAAGTACAAAAGCAATAAAAAAATATAATAAACCTCGCAAAAAAAAGTATATGAGCAGTAACACAGAATTTGATAATATTTCGTTCGATCTGCCTAAAAACCAATCAAATGTCATTAAAGTAATTGGCGTTGGTGGTGGTGGTAGCAATGCTATAAATCACATGTTTAATCAAGGGATTAAGGGTGTAGATTTTGTGATTTGCAACACAGATGCACAGGCCCTAGAAAATAGTGCCGTGCCAAACAAGATCCAATTAGGTATTGATCTTACCGAAGGTCTTGGTGCTGGAGCCAATCCTAAAATTGGGGAGCAATCTGCTGTTGAGAGTATGGCAGAAATTAAAAACATGTTAACCACCAATACAAAGATGATTTTTATCACCGCTGGTATGGGAGGAGGTACTGGTACAGGAGCTGCGCCAATAATAGCGAGAATGGCAAAGGATCTTGATATCTTAACCGTTGGTATTGTAACTATTCCCTTCAATTTTGAAGGGAAAATACGTAATGAACAGGCACATATTGGTGTAGAAAATCTGCGGAAAAATGTAGATAGTTTGGTTGTCATTAATAATAATAAATTACGTGAGGTTTATGGTAATCTTGGTTTTAAAGCAGGATTCTCTAAAGCAGATGAGGTACTAGCTACTGCGGCCCGAGGTATTGCCGAAGTAATTACACATCACTACACACAAAATATTGATTTACGTGATGCTAAAACAGTACTTTCTAATAGCGGAACTGCTATTATGGGAAGTGCAACTGCGAGTGGTGCAAACCGTGCACAAGTAGCCATTAATAAGGCATTAGATTCTCCATTATTAAATGATAATAAGATAGCAGGAGCTAAAAACGTATTGTTGTTAATTGTTTCTGGAACCGAAGAAATAACCATTGATGAAATTGGAGAAATAAGTGATCATATTCAAACAGAGGCAGGACATGGTGCAAACATTATTATGGGGGTTGGTGATGATGAAACCTTAGATGGTGCTGTTTCAATTACTGTAATAGCAACAGGTTTTGATGCAGAACAACAAAATGAAATCACGAATACTGAAACTAAAAAAATCATTCATACTCTTGGTGATGAGACTAAAGCACAGTTAGACTTAACACCGAACATAACGGCAACACATGTAGTTTTGCCAAAAGAAACTGAGCGTTCTACTGCTCCTAGTCCTTCAGTATCCCCTCCTGTTATTATGCACACCCTTTTTGAAGAAGAAGAGGAGAAAGAGGAGGTCCTCCAGCAAATTGCAATACCAGAACCAGATACACTCCCATTTGAGGGGTATATTCGTACTTCTGAACTCCTTAAAAATATTGATGTAGATGCTACCATGGTTGATATTCATCATCTAGCAGAGTTTGAGCAATTGGTTGTCAATGAAATTAATGTAACTAACTTTGAAGTTATAAGTCCAAAAGCCATTGCTCAAGAACTAACAGCGGATGAGGAGATTGTTGAG
>JBLHII010000029.1:0-15128 GCA_047616265.1 Minisyncoccia bacterium | reverse complement strand
CGCTCTTTTTTTATAATTGCTAGATTACTTTACAAACTTGAAAGACTCTTCAGAGCTTCCAATACTCACTTTAGCAATGTAAACTCCGGTGTTAAGACCAGCAAGATTTACTTGTGCATTAGTGCTTGTTACCTTTTGAGCAATTACTTGCTTTCCTGAGATATCAAAAACAGTAACACTACTCATTGCAGTATTCGCTTTTAAATTTAATTGACCATCCGCAACAAACTGTGCAAAACCATTAAGGTTGTTGTCATTGTTTCCTAAAACACCTTCATCTCCAGCAACTATTGCAGTGTCTGGTGTAGCTTCAAAAGCATATCCTTTAATAGTAATTAAGTTTTCTCCATTTACATCTGTATCCATACGTACCCAACCGTAGTGAGTATTACCGTCAAACACAAATGAAACACCTAAGATACCATCTTCAACGAAATCACACCATTGGCTGTTTGAATATGCACAACCGTAGTAGTTTAAATCACCACGAACACCAGGAGTAGTGTATCCAGAAGCGTCATCAATAACGTCTCCATCAACTAAAACATTAGGGTATTCATATCCTCCTGCAGTAAACCCAACTAAGGCGCCGCCAGAACTTGGAAATGCAAGTGCTGCAAAACCATTAGCAAGTCCATCAGGGTTTGTAATGTTTACATTAACAGCTCCAGTGCCAGTAAAATCAACAGCGAATTCACCCGCTATGTCAAGTACAATGTCAGGGTTTACGTCTGTATAAGTTACTTGTCCGGAAGCATCAGCGACTCCTAATACAGCAGCAGATAATGCGCCATACTGTGCTAATCTTTTAGATAAATTTTTTGAAGTATTTTTTCTCATGATAAAATAGGATTTTAGGTAAAACTTTTGCAGTTTTACCTTATTAAATGAAGGTAAATATAAAAAAGTTTAGGTAGACTCCCAAAACAAAAACTAAATTAATGAAGGAAAAACAAAGAAAAGTTATATTTAATCCAGAGAAAGTGACAGTTGAAGGCTCTTTAGCAGTATTAGCTCTGGGAGATGTGGGCTTCGAGGCATGGAGAAAAGTAAAGATTGAAAATAAAAAATTTCGCAGTAATGAAAAAAAATAAAGTTCTTTTAATAGGTTGGGATGCTGCAGATTGGGATATAATATGGCCCTTAATTGCCCAAGGTAAAATGCCTGCATTAAAGAGTTTAATTGAAAGAGGTGTCTATGGAAACATGAGCACCATGAATCCTCCATATTCTCCTATGTTATGGACTTCAGTAGCTACGGGTAAAACACCTGACAAGCATGGGGTTTTGGGATTTATAGAGGTGACTCCAGATGCAAAATCTGTACGTCCAGTTACTACAACCTCCAGAAAAACACGAGCATTGTGGAATATTTTTCATAACAAAGGCTTACAATCAAACCTAGTGGGGTGGTGGCCTAGCTTTCCTGTAGAGCCTATTAATGGTACTGTAATATCAGATCGCTTTCAAAAAACATCTAGAAACCCAAAAAAACAAACTCCTATGAGTGAGTTTGTGATCCACCCTTGGGAGAAAAAGGATGAATTTAAAGACCTTCGTATGTTTCCTTTTGAAATCACACAGGCGCACCTCTATCCATTTGTTCCAAGAGCTCATGATGTTGATCAAGATTTACATAGAGGACTCGCCGCAATAGCTAGTGTTGTGTCTCAAAACACATCTGTACATAATGCAGCTACAAAATTATTAAGAACAACAGAGTGGGATTTCATGGCTGTGTATTATGATATGATTGACCATTTTTGTCACTCTTTTATGAAGTACCACCCGCCTAGATTACCTGCTGTAGACAAAGAAAATTATGATATTTTCAAAGAAGCGGTAACTGGATCGTATATTTTTCAAGATATGATGCTAGACCGTAAATTAAAACTTATTGATAAGGACACTACCGTAATTGTGATGTCTGATCATGGTTTCGAGTCTGGTGAAAAAAGAATACTAGATATGCCTAAAGTCCAAGCTGCACCCTCATTAGAGCATAGGCAATTTGGAATGTTTGTAGCTGCAGGACCTAATATTAAAGAAAACACAAAGGTGTTTGGTTTAGGTTTAATAGATGTTGCACCTACTATTCTACACCATTATGGGTATCCTATTGGTAAAGATATGGATGGAAAGGTGATGTTGGATATTTTTAAAGAGACGCACCCACCTACCTATATAGATAGTTGGGATGATGAACCAGGAGACTTTGGTGATCTTAAGGTGAAAGATCAAGCAGATGCCTTGTCTGATGCTGAGACGATGGAGCAACTCGTAGAATTAGGCTATGTTGATAAACTAGATGAGAAATTTGAAGTAGCTATAAAAAAGACTAGAATAGATTTAAAACACAACCTGGCTCGTGTCTATCTCGGAAAAAAAGACTTTTCTTCCTCAAAGAAACTTTTGTTGGAACTTCTAGAAGAAACACCTCCTATAGATTTAGCCCCGTTTTATATGGATTTAATAAGTCTTGCGGTTTTAGAAAAAGAGTTTGTGTTGGCTAAAGCGTATCTTCAAAAAGTTAAAGAGTCAAATACAGAGATAAATTATAATTTAGATTTCACAGAATCTCACATATTATCTGAAATAGGTAGGCCTAAAGAAGCGCTGGCTATTCTAAATAAAAGTGATATTGTTTCTGGGCAAATTTTATACAAAAAAGGAACACTTAATTTTGTGCTAGGGAATCTTGATACTGCCATTGAACAGGTAGAAAAAGCTATTGAAAAAGAGCCGGAAAAGGCAACGTATTATACGCTAATGGCTGAGATGTTATTGCAGAAAGAACAGTATGAGGAGGCGGTAGAGTATGCGCTTACAAGTATAGAAATAGTTAAGTACTTTCCTAAGGCTCATTTATTGTTAGGTCAAGCCCTAGAGAAGCTAGGAGATTTTGAAAATGCTAAGATTGCCTATGAAATGGCAAATTCATTAAGGCCAAAAGAGTTTCATAAAGCAAAACATTCTCTAGAGAATATTATAAAAAAAATAGAATTAGATGTTGATTATACTGCAGATGTTTCAAACCTGCATTATAAAAATCAAATAGCAGTGGTTTCTGGTTTACCTAGGTCTGGAACCTCGTTAATGATGCAAATGCTTGATAAAGGTGGTGTCTCAATACTTCAAGATACATCCCGTGAAGCAGATATTTCTAATCCTAAAGGATATTATGAGTACAAACCAGTTATGTCCTTGTACAAAGACAATAGTTGGCTATCACAGGGGCAAGATAAAGCGGTGAAAGTTGTCGCTCCACTGCTTAAATACTTAGACCCAGCACTTAGGTATAAAATTATATTTATGCGCAGAGATTTAAATGAAATAGTCCAGTCACAACAGAAGATGATCGGTAAAAGTGCAGAAGAGTTCCCGGTTTCTTTATATAATAAGTATCAAAAACTATTATCTAATGTATCTATTTGGGAAAAAAGTGAGCCGGGGGTAGAGATGCTATTTGTGAATTATAAGAATATGTTAGAAAACCCAGGGCTAGAACTTGACCGTATAGAAAAGTTCTTAGGCGTATCTATCAATAAAGAAGAAATGGCAAATTGTGTAGATATTTCTTTGTATAGAAATAGAGCTTAAGGCAAAAAGGAATCACTCCTCTCTAAACAAAAAACGGGTGAGATTTATATTCTCATCCGTTTTTTCAGCGATACTATTTAACGTACTTTTGACCTATAAATGAAAATAGTCGCGCAAATAAAACTTCCTATTGAAGTAGAAATGGAACTCTTTGAAAAGAAATTTTCAAGTTCTATGACGTCAAAAGTTTCTTTGCTCAATAAAATTACACATTACGTTGTCAATAGAAAAGGAAAACAAATGCGCCCTATGTTTGTATTTCTTATTGCTAAAATGAATAACGATGGAGCTGTAAACGAACGAACTTACAGAGGTGCTTCTGTTATAGAGCTTATACATACAGCAACCCTAGTTCATGACGATGTTGTAGATGATAGTGACAGAAGAAGAGGTTTTTTCTCAATTAATGCGCTTTGGAAAAATAAAATTGCAGTATTGGTTGGCGACTTTTTATTATCTAAAGGGCTATTGCTTTCTATAGATAATGGTGATTTTGATTTATTAAAAATTATTTCAGTTGCAGTGCGTGAAATGAGTGAGGGGGAGTTGCTTCAAATTGAAAAAGCAAGAAATTTAGATATCACAGAAGCTATTTACTTTGAAATTATTCGTCAAAAAACAGCAACCCTTATTGCAGCTTGTTGTGCTATGGGGGCAAAATCTGTAAATGCTGCTTCAGGTCAAGTAGAAGCTATGCGTAGTTTTGGAGAACTAATAGGTATTGCATTTCAAATAAAAGATGACTTATTTGATTATGGAAGTGATGCTATTGGTAAGCCTACAGGAATCGATATCAAAGAGCAAAAAATGACACTTCCTTTAATTTATGCCATTAATAACGCTAGCTCAAAAGATAAAAGCTGGTTAATTAATTCAGTAAAAAACCATAGCAAAGACAAAAAACGGGTCAAAAAAGTGATTGCTTATGTTAAAGGACATGGCGGGCTTGAATATGCCGTTCAACAAATGGAAGACTACAAGCAAAAAGCTTTAGCGATACTTCAAACCTATCCTAGCTCACCCTATAAAGATTCATTAGCGCTCATGGTAAATTACGTTATCGAACGCAAAAAGTAGAAATTTAATAGTATACTTTATCCTCTCTACATTTTAAATAACTGAAATGCAGTTATTTAAAATGGATTCCTAAATTTTTTCATTATTTTTAAAAGGACAGGCAACCTTAATAAGAAGTTCTGCGTCTTTATAAATGAACCCATCACGTAGCTGATTTTGAAACTAATATCATTACATAAAAACTATACGAAGCTTATAGCTAAGTCGGCAGAGGGTGATCGAAGGGCGCAACAACAATTGTTTGATTTGTTTGCTCCAAAGATGATGAGTGTATGCCGTAAGTACATGAAGTCTAATGAGCGCGCTGAAGAAGTAATGATTGGCGGTTTTTTTAAAGTATTTACAAATGTAAAGACCTTTAAAAATGAAGGTAGTTTTGAAGGATGGATACGAAGAATAATGGTAAATCAATGTATTTCGGAACTCAGAAAAGTAAAGAAGTTTGAATTTAAAGATACAATAGTATTAGAAAATTCAATGGATCATGTGTCGCAGATTGAAACAGAATTTGAAGTGGTAGAAATTCAAAAGTTGATTGATAATTTACCTCAAGGATATAGAACCGTCTTTGTGCTTTATGCCATAGAAGGGTATAAGCATAGCGAGATAAGTGAGTTGCTTCAAATAAGTGAAAGCACCTCAAAAACACAAGTGTTTAAAGCTAGAAAATTGCTTAGAAAAGCAATTGAAAGACAAGAAAACAGAAAATATGGAAACGAATAATTTTGAACAGCAAAGCAGAGAGAGGTTTGAGGAGCGCCAAATACAGCCTTCAGACAGCGCTTGGGGGAAATTAGAGCAAATGCTGAATGAGGCTCAGCCAGAAAAGAAGAAGGTGTCATTTCCTTGGTTTGCTATTGCAGCTTCTTTTATAGGTATTCTCATAATTGCAAGTATGTATTTTGTTCAAAATGGAAGTAAAGAGAATAAATTTGTAGAGCAAAATAGTGACGCTACAATTTTAAAAACAGAAAGCCCAATTGTAAATACAATAGACTACAAGCAAGAAATTGTAGCTACTGATCTTTTGGAGACGGTAGTTTTAGAAACTAAATCAACCATAGTAGGCACTTCTAAAAGAGTGCAGGAAAAAAATAAACGAGAAGCAGCAGTAGCTACTTTAAGTAAAAATAATACTAGTATTATTAAAGATCAAATTATAGTTGACAAAGACAAAAACACGCTCGCGCTATCAAACAAAAAAGAAGAAGCTTATATAGCTATAAATAGTCTAAAGAAGATACCTGCAGAAATAATAAAAGAACAAAAGACTCAAATGGATGCTGTTTCTGAAGCGCATACAATAGAAAAGAATGCTATTAAAACCACGGAATTTGACAATCAAATTAATAGTGTAATAGCTCAAGTTAAGGAATTGAAAAAGACAAAAAGTGAAGTAACGAAAGCGGAGGTCGATGTGTTGTTGTTAGAGGCGCAACAGCAGTTGCAAATAAACAGAATTTTGAAGCACACTAACGTAGACGCCATGGCTCTTTTAGGAGATGCTGAAATGGAATTAAATGACAGCTTTAGGAGCAAAATATTTTATGCGCTTGAAGAAGGATTAACGTATGTGAAGACAGCTATAGTAACAAGGAATGATTGATTTTACACCAATAAGCTTAGAGTAAATATCCATTAATAAATAATAAAGTTGCAGTCTTTCGCTATCTGAAAGTGGGGGAATGCTACGCTTAAATTTAAAACTTAAAAATTATGAGAATACTACTTTTTACTATTACAATAGCCTTTTGGCTCGCAGGAAATTTTAATGCAATTGCACAAGAAACTACTCCTGAAACTAGGATAGAAATGGATGAAGGAATTTTAGAGCAAATAGCAGATTTGAGGACAGACAAAGAAGACTTAATTCAAGACGAAAAAGATGAATTGCGAAAAGCCGTTGCTAAAATTAATACACGATTAGAAAATAATGAAATTTCTGCAACTGAAGCAGCGCAATTAAAAGTGCAAGCAGCAGAAAAGCACGCACTGAATATTGAAAATAAAGCAGCCATTATTGAAAACCGTATAGCCTTACTAGAGCGTAATGGAGAAGACGACAATAGATTTACTCTGACATTTTCTTTGGGGAATAATAGCTCCAGTAAAAAAGTAAGTTCACATCCCAAAAGTTTCCGCACCTACGGAGGTATAACCTTTGCTATTGGGCTAAATAATACCATAATAGAAGGCCAACCTTTAGATGACTCTCCATATAAGATAGGAGGCAGTAGGTTTTTGGAAATTGGGGGTACTTGGTCAACTCGGGTGTTTGAAAACAGTAATATATTACGAGTAACGTATGGTTTTTCGTTTCAGTTTAATGGTTTAAAAATGGAGGATAATACCTATCTAGTTGATAACGGGGATGGTACTACTTCGCTTCAAGAATTCCCTGAGCAGCTAGATAAAGCAAAATTTAGAATGGATAACTTAGTAATACCTGTTCATTTTGAGTTTGGTTCAAATAAGTCTGATGTTAGGGATGGTAAGAACTATTATATGAGCAGCCACGGTTTTAAAGTGGGCCTAGGAGGTTATGCAGGAATAAATCTTTCTACACTTCAGAAATTGAAGTATGATAAAAATGATGGTGATGTGAAAGAAAAAATAAGAGAAAGCTATAATACAAATAATTTTATTTATGGTTTGAGTGGCTATATAGGATGGAATGATATGTCCCTCTATGCAAAATATGATTTGAATCCAATTTTTGACACTCCCAATGTTGAACAGCATAATATTTCACTTGGGTTAAGATGGGATTGGTATTAAGAATTTTTTAAGGGTGTATTAGCCAAGGGGTCCTTCTCAATTTGAGAAGGACCCTTTTTTTAAATAATTAAATTTATTAGGTTCAAAGTCAATTGTATTTTTAACTTTGAATGTTGAATCCGATATTTTTTAGGATTTGATTTATAAAATGTATTATCCGCATACTGAGCGGAGTCGAAATATGATTTCACGCACTACCATAGATACTGTATTTGAAACCGCTCGTGTAGAGGAGGTGATTGGTGATTTTGTGCAACTCAAAAAATCAGGAACTAATTTTAAAGGATTAAGTCCTTTCACAGACGAGAGAAGTCCCAGTTTTATGGTGTCTCCGGTGAAGCAAATCTGGAAAGATTTTTCAAGTGGAAAGGGAGGGAATGCTATTACCTTCTTAATGGAGCATGAACACTTCACATATCCAGAAGCGATCAAATACCTTGCAAAAAAATATGGTATTGAAATAGAGGAGATTGAGCAAACAGATGAGCAAAAAAATCAAGCAGATGCACGTGAGAGCTTATACCTTGTTAATGAGTATGCCACACAATACTTTCATAACAACGTATTAAAAACAGATCCGGGGAAGGCTATTGGACTTTCTTATTTCAAAGAACGTGGCTTTACACAAGAGACCATAGAAAAGTTTCAACTGGGGTATTCTATAGATGGTTGGTCTGCTTTTACAGATCAAGCTCTAAAGAAAGGATATACGCTAGCATTTCTTGAACAAACTGGGTTGACTATCGTTAAAGAAGAGAAACAATTCGACCGCTTTAAGGGGCGTGTTATGTTTCCTATTTTAAGCATGAGTGGCCGCACCTTGGGCTTTGGAGGCAGAATTTTAACCAATGATAAAAAAGCAGCAAAGTACCTAAACTCTCCAGAGAGTGATGTGTATCATAAAAGTAAAGTATTGTATGGTATTTATAACGCCAAGCAAAGTATAGCTAAAGAAAACAATTGTTTTTTGGTAGAAGGTTATACAGATGTTATTCAATTTGCACAGCGGGGTATATCAAATGTAGTTTCCTCCTCTGGGACCGCTTTAACGCCAGAACAGATACGTTTAGTAAATAGACTTACACAAAACATTACAGTCTTGTTTGATGGAGATGCAGCGGGTTTAAGAGCTTCTATTCGTGGGGTTGATCTCATACTCGAGCAAGGCATGAACGTTAAGATTTGCACCTTCCCAGAGGGCGAGGATCCAGATAGTTTTGCTAAGAACAATACACTAGATGTCTTACAGGCCTATTTGGCTGAAAATGCAAAAGATTTTATATCATTTAAGGCTTCATTGTTAGCTAAAGAAGCAGATAATGATCCAATTAAAAAAGCAGATACTATTAGAGATATGGTAGTGAGTATCTCTAAAATACCAGATACGATTAAACGCGAAGTCTACATCAAAGAGTGTGCGCGTATCATGGATATTAGTGAGCAGGTATTATTTAATACTTTGGCGCAAATGCTTCAGAAAGATGCAAAAGAAGCATCCAAGAAGAACGTCCCGCCTCAGCAAGCTTTTGATGTTATTGCAACAGAAAAACAAGCTGTAAAAAAGACAGATGAGCTTTTTGAGCTGGAGCGTAAAATTATTGAGATTCTTCTGTTATATGGTGCCTCTGAAGAAGATTTTGAAGACCTTATTCTTGAGGCTAATGAGCAAGGAGAGATTTCATTTAAACCAGAAATTAGCAGAAATAAAGTGTTTGAAAAAATTTACCTTGACTTGCAGGATGACGAAATAGAATTTACGAACACCACATTTAAAGCGCTCTACACAGAAATAATCATGCAGTTTAATCAAGGTAAAGATTTTCAAGTAGACACCTTTATTAATGACTTGGAGGCAGAACAAGCTAATTTAGTGTCAGACATCTTAATGGATGACGAAAAGCATGCACTTCATGATTGGGAGCGCATGGAGATTTATGTTAAAGACAAAAACAGTGGGGTTGCGCAAATTGTTAGTGAAACCATACTGAATCTACGGAGGTTTTTAATAAGTTTAAAAATTAAAGATCTCATTAATTCACCGGTTGAAAATGGAGCTTACAATGACAGAAGCGTATTAGAAACCGTAAAGGATTATAACACACTGCACAGTATCTTGTCAGAAAAGTTAAGAAGGGTTGTGTAGACTATCCAAACTGAAACATTCTAGACTGATGTATTAAATCTGCTAAGTTGTCTACTTTTAGTTTCTTTAAAAGCCTTGTTTTATATGTACTTACCGTTTTTTCATTAATATCAAGTGCATTGGCAATGTCTTTATTTCTTTTGCCGCTTGATAATAAGTTAAGCACTTCGATTTCTCTAGAAGATAATTTTTTATAACGACTTATTGCATTACTTTCTCTCACATTTCTACTTGTAAATGTAGCCGTTAACTCTTCATTTAAGAAAACACCTCCTTTTGCAATAAGCTTCATTGCTTTTAAAAATGTCTTTGTTGTGGCAGTTTTTGGAACGTATCCTGCAGCACCAGATTTAATAGAACGAAGCGCGTAAATTTCTTCTGGATGTGTAGAGAATATTAATACACGCATTCCTGGAAATTCTGTTTTTATATTACGGAGAGCGTTAATGCCATTTATTTGAGGAATATCAATCTCCATAATAAGTATGTCTGGAGTTTTTTCTCTTAGTTTTTTATATAAATCTTCAGCATTTCCAGCTTTCCCGATGATAGAAAAATTTTCATTATGCTTGAGCATATAGATGATCCCTTTTCTAGTGACAGGATGATTATCGGCGATGAATACTGTTTTCATTTCTGTGATTTTTCGGTGTCTTAAATTTGATTTATACAAACAAATGTAACTATGCATTATAAAACATCAAGTATAAATTTGTAATACTTTTACTACAATTTAACAAATGATTGTGACGTGTTTGGCATCACAGTATCTTTTTTAACATTCAACAATGTGTGTTAAGGAGGAAGGATTAACTTAAGCTTAAGGGTATTTTACAAATTGGTATTGGGTTCATTTTATGTTGATTAGTCTTGTTTAGCTTTGTGTATAACTTAAAAACCTCTCTTTTTCTTCCTGTAAAGTCAGGAATGCTTTTTCCTAGATCTTGTGCTGTCATAGCCCATTCTAATTCGTCATAACTAGCCCCAATTTGATCTTCATCTGTTCTGCTATCTCCAAAAAGGCCGTCTGTAGGTTCTGCTATTAGAATGGCATTAGGAACATTAAGATGGTTACCTAAGGCATATACCTCACTCTTCATTAAATCTGCAATAGGGCTAAGGTCTACACCTCCGTCTCCATATTTAGTGTAAAAACCAACCCCAAAATCCTCTACTTTGTTTCCGGTTCCTGCTACCAAAAGCCTCTGTAAACCAGCAAAATAATACAGCGTAGTCATGCGTAGTCTTGCTCTTGTATTGGCTAATGATATCTGGAGTATGTCTGTTTCATTAGTTTGTGGTACTTGGGTTTTCAGCGTTTCAAAAACAGGACTAAGATCCACTTCTGTTCGTGTTACATTGGGAAAGCGCTCTTGTAGTTGTGTAATGTGCTCCTGTGCTCTGTTTACGTGACTTTTAGCTTGATGGATAGGCATAGCCACACATAAAGTCTTTAAGCCAGTCATGGCGCAAAGTGTTGAGGTAACACCACTGTCTACCCCCCCGCTTACGCCAACCACAAATCCATCCATTCCAGCATTTAATGCATACTCCTTTAGCCATTTTACAATATAATCTGTTATTTTCTCTAGCTGCATACTACTGGTTTTTAAGGAATGAATTATATTCAAATGACTGCATTAATTTAAATTTCTGAAGTCATTAAGGTATTGCAATCATTGTTAAAATTGTATTTTTACATTTTTGAAACACGAATTTTATACCTTGATTTGTAAAATTAAAAAAAATAATTTTCGTTTAATAGCTTAGCGCCGGTAATTATATGCAAAAGTTTATTTTATTTTTATGCTCTTTAGCATTGTTAGGATGTGATAATAGAAGTGTTGTTGAGGATGATATTTCAAAAATACCTGTGGTTGTTTCTGTAATTCGTTTCGACAAAGCATTTGCAAGTGCTACTGTTAAAGAGCTTCCATCCTTAAAAGAGAAATTTCCAATGTTTTTTTCAACGCGAATTCCAGATAGTGTTTGGGTGCAACGTATGCAGGATCCATTACAGCAAGAAATGGCTGCTGAGATTTTAAAAATATTTCCAGATGAAACGTTGCTCGCAGAAAAATTAGGCCCGCTATTTCAGCATATAAAATATTATTTTCCCAGATTTAAAGTGCCTACTACAGTAACACTAATTAATGATGTTGATTATAAAAATAGAGTACTGGTTGCGTCAGATACTTTATTAATCCTGTCTTTAGATAATTACCTAGGTGCAGATCACCGCTATTACTCAGAGACTAAAAAATACATTGTTAAAAACCTAAAGGCCGCTCAGTTAGAGCGAGATATTGCCGAAGCTTATGCACAGCTATATGTGTCAACACCGTCTAAAAATACTTTTTTAGAACATATAATTTATTTTGGAAAACAACTTTATTTGCAAGATGTCTGGTTGCCAAATGTAAGTGATGCCTCCAAAATGGGGTACACAGAGCCAGAGTGGCAATGGGTCCAAGATAATGAATTAGATATGTGGCGTTATTTTGTTGAAAAAGAACTTTTGTTTAGCACCGACCCAGGCTTAACGCCAAGGTTTATTTCAAATGCACCTTTTTCTAAGTTTTATTTAGAATTAGACAATGAATCTCCAGGAATGGCTGGGCGATACTTAGGATGGCAGATTGTGCGTTCCTTTGTTGAAAATAACACGATTACACCACAACAATTATTAGTCTTTGATGCAGAGGCGCTTTTTAAAAAATCTAACTACAAACCCAAGAAATAATGGCAGTTTCAAATAAATCACAAATTATCATTGATGTTTCACTAGATGAAAACAAAGTTCCTAAAAAAATACACTGGACAGCAGAAGACGGTGATGTAGCCAATCAAGAAGCAAAAGCAATGTTGCTTTCTGTTTGGGACCCTAAGGCTAAAGAGTCGATGCGCATCGATTTATGGACTAAAGACATGCCGCTTGATGAGATGAAAATATTTTTTCACCAAACATTAAGTGCTATGGCAGATACCTTTCAACGTGCTACAAATGACGAAAAAATGACTGCAACCATGAAAGACTTCTGTGATTACTTTGCTGAAAAACTAGATTTAAAAAAGAAGGATTAATAATACATGCCTGTTTTTTTATGAAACTTATCTTTATCTATAATGCAAGTTCTGGGGGCGCTACCTCCATACTTGATAGTGCCCGCAAATTATGGGGCCCAAAAACGCATGAATGTGCCTTGTGTTCCTTGACTTTTGGTGTTTTTTATGAAAAGAGGGATTGGAAAATGTTTAGAAAAACCTCAGACATAGAGATGGTTTTTCTTCATAAAGATGAATTTCTAAAACAGTATAAGTCAAAGTGGTTGCCAAAATATGATTTTCCTGTAATTCTTTCAGAGGAAGACCAGTCGCTACATCTTTTTATGAGTAACATTGATATATCATCAATTGAAACCGTGTCAGGTCTTGTGTCGTCTATTGAGTCTAGGGTGTGATGTTTTAGTGGCTGTTGTGGGTTCGCTTAAAGCGATTCTTTTACTTCTTCACTTATTGTGTAAATGTTTTTGATTAGAGCCTCTTTTCCTTCTCTATTGCTTGCAGAAGTGATGAAGTACTCAGGCATTTCTTCCCAACTTTCTAACATCTTTGCGGTATATGCGTCAATATTTCTAGTAAGTGCGTTAGGCTTTAGCTTATCTGCTTTGGTGAAAATAATTTGAAATGGAATGTTGCTTTCTCCCAAGTAATGCATAAAATCTATATCAACAGGTTGTGGTTCGTGTCTGCAATCTATCAACACAAAGGCGAGTATTAATTGTTTTCGTTGTTCAAAATAATCTGTTATGAATTTTTGAAATGTCTTTTTTGCTCTTTTAGAAACACGTGCGTATCCATACCCAGGTAAATCTACTAAATACCAATTTTTGTTGATTAAAAAGTGATTTATTAATTGCGTTTTTCCGGGTCTCCCAGATGTTTTAGCTAGATTTTTTCTATCTACCAGCATGTTGATTAGAGATGATTTACCAACATTACTTCGCCCTATAAATGCGTATTCGGGTATGCGTTCTTTTGGGCATTTTGCCACATCACTATTACTCATTACAAACTCGGCAGATTTTATTTTCATAGCAGATGTATTACCGGTTTATTCGGAAATGTGTACTGGGTGTTTATTTCTTTGAGGTTTTTAAAACGAACGTTTTTCTAACCAACCTATTAAAATTTCATTGAATTGATCAGGATGTTCCATCATAGAAGCATGTCCGCATTTTTCAATCCAAAACAAATCACTGTCAGGAAGTTTTGAATGAAATTCATGTGCCACATTAGGGGGAGTTACTGTGTCATTTTCACCCCAAATGATGCACGTTGGTGTGTTCATCTCTGGAAGGTCTTTTCCCATGTTGTGGCGTATCGCACTCTTAGCAATCGCTAGGGTTCGTATTAATTTTACCCTGTCATTTACGGTATCAAATACTTCGTCAACCAATTCTTGAGTTGCAATTATGGGATCGTAAAAAACATTTTCAACTTTCGTTTTAATGTACCCTTTATCACCACGTTTTGGATAACTTTCTCCCATTGCACTTTCATACAAGCCACTACTTCCAGTAATTACAAGCGCTTTTACGTGTTCTGGATATTGCTTAGTGTACAGCAAGCCAATGTGTCCTCCTAGAGAATTACCGAGCAGAATAACATCTTTAAATTTTTTATGAATGATAAATTCTTTTAGAAATTTAGCAAAGCTATTCACGTTTGTTTTTAGCAATGGAAGTTCGTAAAGCGGTAGCTCAGGAATAATAACTTTGTATCCTTTTTCTGGAAAAAAATTTGTTAAACCATCAAAATTACTCAGGCCTCCCATTAATCCATGTAGAATAATTATTGGGGTCCCCTCACCAATTTCTAGGTATTTAAATTTTCCTTCTTTCTTAAGTTGATGCGCCATTAAATGTGTTGGTTATAAAAACAAAAATACACTTTTTTTATTCAACGGTGGTCTCCATTTTCTCTAGTAAAAAGAGTCTTATAATTTGATGTTTAAATTGTTTAAACCCTACTCCCTGTTATTTGGTAACATACTTGTTTTCAGAATTATATGAATGTAATTCATTCTGTTTCCTTAAAACTTATCAACAAAGTGGTAAATTGTGGGAAAAAGTGGGAAATACTCTCTATATTTGACTCATATCCAATGAAATCAAGAACATAATATTTTAGAATAAACGAAGTACATGCTCAACTTAATAGGAACATATGAATGCAAAGCAGATGTAAAAGGGAGGCTTATGGTGCCTGCTCCTTTGAAGCGGCAATTAACGCCTATTATGTCAAATGGCTTTGTTATTAAACGTGCTGTTTTTCAGCCTTGCTTGGAGATATACCCTATGGAGCAGTGGAATGACTTGATGGATAAAATGAGTGAACTCAATCGGTTTAATCGAAAAAATGTAGATTTTATTCGTCGCTTTACCGCAGGGGTAAAGACCGTGGAGATAGATGCTGCTGGAAGAATAAACATCCCTAAAGACTTAGCTTCTTTTGCTGCTATTACTAA
>JBLHII010000028.1:0-15373 GCA_047616265.1 Minisyncoccia bacterium | reverse complement strand
ACACCCTTTTTAGAAGTTTTATTTAAATTATGTACCAACTAGAAGAACCTATTTATTTTTATATACTACTGGCCATACCGTTAGTGTTATTGCTGTACGTACTGGTATCGGTTTGGAAAAAAAGAGCGCAGCGTACTTTTGCAAACAGTACATTGCTTGCTGTGTTAAGTCCTGATCAATCTATATTTAAAGGGCTTTTAAAGGTGCTAATTACTTCATTTGCACTTGCATGTATGGGGTTTGCCCTGGTAAACCCAAAAATTGGAACGAAACTGGAAACGGTAAAACGAGAGGGTGTTGATGTTGTGTTTGCCTTAGATGTTTCCAGAAGTATGTTGGCAGAAGACATTGCTCCCAACCGTTTAGAGAAGTCAAAGCAGTTAGTTCGCCAGATTATTAATACCCTTGCAGGAGACAGAATTGGAATTATAGGCTACGCAGGAAGTGCGTTTCCACAAGTGCCTATTACCACAGACTTTTCATCGGCACGCCTTTTTTTGTCGGGCATGAACACCAACATGGTGAGTTCTCAAGGAACGGCCATGAATGAAGCCATACAAATGGCAGAGACTTATTATAATGACATTGAACAAAAAAATAGAGTGCTGTTTATCATTAGTGATGGAGAAGATCATGAAGGAGATTATGCAAGTATTGCAGCCCAGGCAAATAAAAAAGGAATTAAAATTTATACTATTGGGGTAGGAACTTCCAAAGGAGCCAGAATCCCGATAAAACGAAATGGCGTGGTTCAATCATACAAAAGAGATCAAAACAACGCGGTTGTGATTACCCGCCTAAATGAAGTGTCACTAAAAGAAATAGCAGAGGCTGCACAAGGGAAATATATTGATGGAGCCAATACAAAAGAAGTCGTAGAGCAGGTGCAAAATATTTTGGGTGGCATGGATAAAAAGGAATTTGATTCAAAACAGTTTTCAGATTTTAAGGATCAGTTTCAATGGTTTTTGGCAGGTGCTTTATTGTTTTTAATACTAGATGTTTTCTTCTTGGAGCGCAAAACGAAATGGATCAACAAACTCAATTTGTTCAACCAACAAAAAGCAGTGTCGTGAAGCATATTTCAGCAAAAATAGTATCAGCAAAATTAGCCTCCAGCCAAAAGAGTAAAAAGGGAAGGGGTCTCTGTATGTATTTACTTTTTCTAGGGGCTGTGTTTGCTGCTCAAGGGCAAACCGAAGCCTTAGACCAAATTCAAGAAGACACTAGAGAAGCCGCAGCATATTTAAGTAAAGGATCTGAAGGTATGCAGAGAAACCAATTTGTGACCGCTGAAGCTGCATATAGAAAAGCAATTGCTATCCAAGAGAAAAAAGCTACAGGGAACTATAACCTTGGCAATGCCTATTATAAAAACAGTAAAAATGATGAAGCCCTTGCTAGGTTTGTGAAAGCAGCAAACAATGCCACTTCAAAGGGGGAGCGTCATCAGGCATTTCATAATTTAGGGAATGCATTGATGAATAAAAAAGACTACACGGGTGCCGTTGAAGCCTATAAAAATGCGTTGCGAAATAACCCTGCCGACGATCAAACCAGATATAACTTAGCCTTGGCAAAAGACATGCTAGAGAAAAACCCACCAGAAGAAGGCGGGGATGATGAAAATAAAGATCAAGATCAAAAAGACGAAGAGGATAAAGAGGATCAAAAAGAGAAGGAAAACGATCAAGACAAAGAAGAGGGAGACGACAAAGACGATTCTGATAAAGAAGAGGGAGAAGATGAGGATGATAAAGATAAGGAAGGGGACCAAGAAGACGACAAAGGAAGCCCAGACGAACCCGAAGATCCTAAAGAGGAACAAGGCAAAGCAGATCAGCAAGAACAGCAACCTGTTCCAGGAAAACTATCTCCTCAGGAAGTACAGAACTTGCTGGAATCTATGAATAACGAAGAAAAGAAAGTCCAGGACAAAATCAATGCTAAAAAACAAAAAGGAGCAAAGGTGAAATCTGAAAAAGATTGGTAAAATGATGAAATGGAAACACATATTGTTTGTTCTTTCGGTTGTGTTATTTGCGATCACCTCACAGGCTCAAGTTACTTTTATTGCAAAAGCGAGCAGCAAGAAACTTGGGCTTAATGAACGGGTACGAGTAGACTTTGTCATGAATGCAGACGGGGATGATTTTAACCCGCCAAACTTTGACGGTTTTAGAGTGGTTGGAGGCCCCAATCAGTCTATCAGCAATTCTTACATCAATAGAAAACGCACCTACTCAAAAACATATTCCTATTTCTTGTCACCACTAAAACAAGGAAATGCACGTGTTGGAGAAGCATCTATTAGGGTGTCTGGACAAACGTATAAAACAAATCCTATAACGCTTCAAGTTACCGCAGCGGTAAAAACACCCTCTAATGGTGAGGGAATCAATCCAGAAATTGTTGCTGAAGACAATGTGCATCTAGTCGCTGAAGTGTCAAACGCAACTCCATACCTAAATGAGCGCATTACGATTGTCTATAAACTATATGTTTCTAATAATGTAAGCATAACGAGTCAATGGCGAGAAATAAACTCTCCGAGATATGCCGATTTTTGGAGCAAAAATATTGACAGTCAGAAACTGAATGTGTTTGAAGAAAAATACAAAGGAGAAGATTACAGGTATGTTGTTTTAAAAACCACTGTATTATATCCTCAAAAAACAGGAAATTTGGATATCGAGCCATTAACGTTAGATGTTCCGATAGATGTGCCCGGAAAAAAACGCAATATTTTTGGAAGAACACGCTCAACACGAGTTAACAAAACGATCTCTGCTGGTGGAAGATCCATTACTGTAAAACCGTTGCCAATAGTTGGTAAACCAGATACCTTTACAGGTGCTGTAGGAGATTTTAAATTTAATTTACAGACCAATAAAAACACCTTAGATACCAACCAGGCTTTTGAATTAAAAGCAACTGTTTCTGGTAGCGGAAATTTAAACACACTTACATTACCTAGCTTAAAGGCGCCAAGCACATTAGAGGTATACGCTCCAGAACGCACTGAAAACCTTCGCACAAGAGCTTCAGGCATAAGTGGCTCTATTTCTGAAACCTACATCGTAATTCCCCAGTACAAGGGGAGTTACCCGATTCGTCCGATTACATTTTCTTATTTTAATCCTGCCACAGAACGCTATCAAAGCATCGCCTCTTCTGATATTATTATAACCGTAGCAAATGGTTCTGCAGCCAACACAGGTGAACAAGATTCAGGAACAGAAACCCAATTACAAGAGCTTGTTATTCCAGAAGCACGCTTTAGGTACTTAAAATTAAAGGCAGATTTAATAGCGATTAAAAAAGCTCCTTTTTTTAAGTCTAGCTTGTTTTGGTCATTACTTGCAGGGCCCTTATTATGCATTCCATTCTTTATTTTGATTGGTAAAAAACGCAACGCTATGCGGGCTGATGTCCATGGAAATAAACTGCGAAAAGCTAATAAAATGGCTCGAAAATATCTAGCTGAAGCTAAAAAGAACAGGCATGATAAAGTGATTTTTTATGAAGCATTAGAGCGTTCTTTGCACAATTACTTAAAAGCCAGATTAGCACTAGAAACAGCAGAGATGAGTAAAGAGCATATTTCAGCGGTGTTGTTGGGAAGAAAGGCACAAGCAGCTTCCGTTCTAGATTTTGAAAGGTTGCTGAAGCGTTGCGAATTTGCCAGGTACTCTCCTACTGGAGAGGTGACCATCAAGCAAGATTATGAAAAAGCGATTGCTATAATTTCAATGATAGATAAACAAATACAATAAGGCAAGAAAATGAAAAACCTAGTAATCATTTGTGTTTTTTTAACAGCTGTTTTCGCTGGAGCACAGGACGCCGTGTTGTTTAATCAAGGAAAAGAAAGCTACAAAGCCGAACACTATAATCAAGCCATCCAGGACTGGAAAACAATTTTAAAGCAAGGGAACCATAGCGCATCTTTATATTTTAATATTGCCAACGCACATTACAAGCTTAATGAAGTGGGGCCAAGTATTTATTATTATGAAAAAGCACTACAGTTAGCCCCAAATGATAAAGGCATAAAAGCAAACCTTGTCTTTGCAGAAAACGCAAAGATTGACGCAATAGCTCCGCTTCCTAAAACAATTTTTTCTAAATGGTATCGTGCCATATTAACGGTATTAACTTTTGATGGTTGGGCGCTAACAGCAGTCTGCTTTTCCAGTCTCTTTGCATTGTTGTTTTTAGGGTATTATTTTGTAAGTCAAGAGCAGCAGAAGCGTTTGCTCTTTACAGCAGCGATGCTGAGTGCCTTTTTATGTATAGGAACTTTTACCATGGCCTCTCTAAGCTATCAAGTCATGCAAAAAAATGTATTTGCAATTGTTTTTACAGAAACTACAGCAATTAAAACAGCGCCTAATCGCAACAGCGAAACCGCTTTGGTATTGCATGAAGGAACCAAGGTGCA
The DNA here is from genome assembly GCA_047616265.1 of Minisyncoccia bacterium. Classification (GTDB taxonomy): domain Bacteria; phylum Bacteroidota; class Bacteroidia; order Flavobacteriales; family Flavobacteriaceae; genus Patiriisocius. The sequence goes on along the minus strand of JBLHII010000028.1, from coordinate 10,929 downwards.
AATCCTAGAGGCAGATGATTTGTGGCTGCGCGTAGGTGTTGCTAGTGGTGTAGACGGGTGGCTGATGGCTTCAGATTTAAAAAAGCTGTAGCTTTAATACTATTTTAACAAAAACAGTGTGTCATATAGCGTATATTCCAAAATACTAAATTATTACAAACGTGCAGAGAGAGAGTTTCTTATTTTTAATCCTTTTTACCATTTCGTCGGTAACACTAATTCCTATACAATTTTGTTTTGATAGCTTTGAGAATGCTTCTTTTTTATCTTTAGAAGAGGCCTCTTCTAAAGATATGTTTGAATTTGAAACTGAGAAAGTCACTAGAGAAACAGCGCTTTTTGTTGGGTCTTTAGCATTTCAGAAAGTATCAAATAGCACGTCACATATTAACGTGATCGCTTTTTGGAACACCGCTTGTGCAGTACCTGAGACTCATCCTCCCTCTCAATTATAACGATGCTGTCATTTGTTGTCATTAATTATTTTAAAGAAACAGGAGTTTTTCTTTTTACTACAAGAAATCTTATTATATTTCAAAAATTCAAAATACATTTTAATGTTTAAAAATATATTCAAAAATTTTCAAGGTAATTTGTTTGGCGGTATCACCGCAGGTATTGTTGCACTGCCGCTAGCTCTTGCCTTTGGTGTGCAGTCTGGACTTGGCCCAAGTGCTGGTTTATATGGCGCTATTATGATTGGCTTTTTTGCATCACTTTTTGGTGGGACCAACACTCAAATATCTGGCCCAACGGCTCCCATGACTGCTGTTTCTATGGTGATTATCGCTGGAATTGTTGCTGCCAATGATGGAGACCTATCACGGGCACTTCCTTTTGTGTTAATCGTATTTTTATTGGCTGGTTTGTTCCAAGTCATACTTGGAGTTTTGGGTTTTGGGAAATACATAAAATACATTCCTTATCCTGTGGTTTCTGGCTTTATGACCGCTATTGGGGTTATTATATTGGTCACGCAATTACTACCAATGGTTGGCTACTACACCACAGATGACGCCGCGTATGTTAATTCATTTAAGCCACAAGCAGAAGAGGTATTGCTTGACAAAATTTTAAAAGACGAGGCTGGAGAAGGAATATTAGTGCTAAAAGATTTTAAAGAAACAGTAGCAAGAGCAGAGAAAATAACACCAGACGAGATACATGCAGAAGCTAGGATTCTTGCAAAAACAGCTGGGTCTGGAGTTTTAGGTGCTTTAAAAAGATTCCCTAGCGCGCTTGGACAGATTCAATGGTTAGAATTTATGCTAGCTTTTACGACTATTTTTATCATATTTGGTTTTAAAAAAATAACCAAAAAAATTCCTAGTACTCTTGTTGCTTTGCTGGTGGTAAGTTTAACTGCGTATTTTCTGAAATTGGACTATCGCCCTATTCAGGAAATACCTTCAGGATTTCCAATGCCTCATTTTGAGATGTTTACCAATTTTAGTTTTGGACAAATATCTCCTTATATATTTACAGCATTGACACTGGCATTTCTTGGTGCGATCGATTCCTTATTGACTTCGGTAGTGGCAGATAACATGACCAAAACAAAGCACAAGCCTAATCAAGAATTGATAGGCCAAGGAATAGGGAATGGTATTGCGGCTATTTTTGGTGGAATTCCAGGAGCTGGCGCAACCATAAGAACCGTTGTAAATATCAATAGTGGGGGAACTACTAAGCTTTCAGGTATGGTTGCGGCGATAGTTCTACTTATTGTTTTGTTAGCCCTAGGGCCTATTGCTTCTCAAATTCCTGCGGCTGTATTGGCAGGAATATTAGTGACAGTTGGTATTGGGGTTATGGATTATAAGGGGCTAAAAGCAATTCCTAAAATGCCGCAAAGCGAAGTGATTATTATGATAGTGGTCTTGTTGCTCTCTGTTTTCTGGAATTTAGTTTTTGCAGTAGGAATAGGGCTTGTTCTAGCGGCTTTAATTTTCATGAAAAAATTAGGAGACTCTTCTGCGAGGCGTTCTAAACTGGTTTCTTTAAAGGGATCAGACGAATTACACCAGCCGTGGGCTGATGAAATGTCATTTCCGAATAATTTAAAGGAAGAGGTGTTTATTAAACGTTTAGCTGGCCCATTGTTTTTCGCCAACACAAGTGATTTTCAAGAACTTGCAAAGCAAATACCAGATACAGCAACACACCTTATTATACGTATGGGGCGGGTGCCATATATAGATCAATCTGGGCTCTACGCGATGGAAGATCTCGTCTTACGATTAAAACAATCTAACATAAAAGTATTGTTAGTAAATCTAACTCAGCAACCAAGGCTTTTGATGGAAAACATCGACATTATTCCAGATTTGATTCCAGAACATGAGATATTTAAGAAGTTTAAGGAGGCCATGGTCTATATTGATTCTCCAATAGAGAGTCCAAAATAACTAGTTTGTATCAGTCTCTTCTTTTATGGGCACTGGGTCATTGTCATATTTTTGTAGCTTGTTTACCTCCTCTATAATATTAGGTAGCACCAAGGGTCCAATTGCCGCTAAGGGCTCATACAACAAGGATGTTTTCTTTTTTTCTTCAGGAATAAGAAATCCACTGACGTTTGTAGAAGCATTTATAAACATAAAAACAACACTGACAATAAAGGCTATTTTTAAGCTGTTAAAGAGTCCTCCTAGGAGTTTGTTTATTATGCCTAAGGCTGCAAAATCTGCTATTTTCGTAAGGATTTTTCCAGCCATGGTTACCACAATTATGATAATTAAAAATGTAACCCCAAAGGCAGTCAGGTTAATGGCATCATTGTTCCAGTCTAAAGTGTTTGACAAGAAATTTGCCGCAAAATGTGAAAAATGAATAGCACCATATACACCTGCTATAAGCCCAATTAAAGAGGCGAGTGTAGCGAAAAGACCCTTTTTTAATCCCGTGTAAAAAGCACAGATAAGTATGATGCCTAAAACGATGTCAATGGTGTTCATGAAGGTTTTATTTTGCAATAAAGATATAAAAAGCATGGGCACGAACCTATTGCTTGTTTTTATAGCTTTTAAACACAAAGAAGTTACCTTTACAAAAAAGCACCCACTATAGTTATATAAGGGCGTAATATCTGGTAATAAAAGAATATATGGCAAGAGACGAACAATTAAAACAGCGATGGGAAGCGGTAGTTACCCTGTTAAGCGACCGTTTTGCAGATGGTGACCCATTAGATCTAGATGCTATTATTTATTTAGTCGGCGTTCAAGAACTAGGACAGCTGCACCGAAAATTTAAAAAAGATGAGAAGGTTAATTTAATGCATATAGCTATTTGTCGTTTGTTAGAACCTTTTGGATATTATGAATTTGAGTTCTTTGATGATGCAGGATGGCCTCATTATAAAATACTAGAACACCTACCTGCTTTAAAAGCAGGGGAGCAAACCGTGTTAATGAAAGAGGCTATTGTTCAGTATCTCCTTGAAAAAGAAGTCATACAATAACAAAAAACCATACAACTATTACCATAAATATGCGATTGTATGTGAAGTACTTTCTGTAATTTTGTGGTCTTGAATGCGATACTATGATAGATAAGATTAAAGAACATATTGCACTAGTAGAAGCCTTTTCTACAGCTACAAAAGCTGAGGTTGAAGATTTTAGGATTAAATACCTAGGAAGCAAGGGGCTATTAAAAGAGTTTTTTGCAGCATTTAAGAACGTTAATGACGATCAAAAAAAGGAATTTGGCCAGGTTGTAAATACCTTAAAAAATGCCGCACAAGACAAAGTAACCAGTCTTAAAGAGCACATAGATGCAAGCCAAGAAATTTCTGGAGTTTACGGGGATTTATCGCGTCCAGGAGCACCCATTTCCTTAGGTTCTAGACACCCTATTTCTATCGTAAAAAATAAAATTACAAGCATCTTTTCTAACATAGGTTTTAATGTTAGTGAGGGGCCAGAAATTGAAGATGACTGGCATAATTTTACGGCCTTAAACCTTCCAGAATACCATCCTGCCAGAGATATGCAGGACACCTTTTTTGTGCAAACCAATCCAGACGTTTTACTTCGCACTCATACAAGTTCTGTGCAGGTGCGTTATATGGAAGACAACCAGCCTCCGATACGAACCATCTCTCCGGGGCGTGTGTATAGAAATGAAGCTATTTCTGCTCGTTCGCACTGTTTCTTTCATCAAGTAGAAGGACTCTATGTAGATAAAGGCGTGAGTTTTGCAGATTTAAAACAAACCTTAGAGTTTTTTACTACCGAAATGTTTGGAAAATCTAAGATTAGGTTGAGACCTTCTTATTTCCCTTTTACTGAGCCTAGTGCAGAGGTAGACGTATATTGGGGTCTTGAGACCGAAACAGATTACAAAATCACCAAAGGCACAGGTTGGCTCGAGATTATGGGTTGTGGCATGGTAGACCCTAATGTGCTTAAAAACTGTGGTATTGATCCTGAAATATACAGTGGATTTGCTTTTGGTATGGGTATAGATCGAATAGCAATGCTACTCCATCAAATTCCAGACATACGTATGCTGAGTGAAAATGATGTTCGCTTTTTGGAGCAGTTTAAAAGTGCAGATTAATTAGTGTTTTAAAGAAAACCTTTTTGAAAAAAGATATTGAGATTCCAGAAGTTAAAGATGTATATGTAGCCGCAGTGTATGAGTTAAATGAAGATTATAACACATATGATTGGAATATTTATATTATAAATGACAATAAAGCACCTATAGAAACCGTCTTGATTATAGCGCAGGGATACTCAGAAAAGAAGATGACTTCGCCCATGCGAAAAACGGTCCAGATGATTCCCGCCAAAGGCTTTGCTAAAATTGAATATATAGACGAAAGTGTTTTTGGCCTTGACAATTTTTTTACCATCACCTATTTTCTAGAAAACAAAATGTACGACAAACGTTTTGAAATTCCACGGAACGCTATTATTGAAGATAAAACAGGGATACTACCCGTGATGCCAAATAAGGGGATTCTTGCAATATAACAGTTAAGGTGTCTTGAAAATAAAGACTTAGGTCAATTTATCTGTTAATTTTTTAAAGACTTTTTTAGGCTCTTTGTTTTCGTATAAAATGCCGTAGATAGCGTTAATTATCGGAGTTTTGGCTTTGTTTTCTCCTTTCTTGTTGTTTAAAACATAGGCGCTTTTTGCAGCGTAATAGCCTTCTGCTACCATGCTCATTTCTAGTTGGGCACTTTTTACGGTATAGCCCTTACCAATCATGTTTCCAAACATTCTGTTTCTACTAAACACAGAATACCCTGTCACCAATAAATCTCCCAGATAAGCAGAGTCATTAATGTCACGTTTCATTTTATGTACCTTTTTCACATAGCGCTTCATTTCCCTAATGGCATTACTCATTAGCACACTCTGAAAATTATCGCCATATCCTAAGCCGTGGGCAATACCAGCGGCAATAGCATAAATATTTTTGAGCATAGCAGCATATTCGGTTCCCATCACATCATCACTGATATTACACTTTATATAGTCACAGCTTAGGTGATTGGCAACCACAGTGGCTTTTGCGTCATCTGCACACGCAATGGTTAGATAAGATAAGCGTTCAAGCGCTACTTCTTCTGCATGACAAGGGCCAGAAATTACGCCAACATCGTCAAAAGCGACGTTTAGGTACGTGTTAAAATGATCACCAACAATGAGGTTGCTTTCAGGGACAATACCCTTTATTGCTGAAATAATAATTTTACCATCCAGCGGGATCTTTAATTTTTCTAATTCTTGATGTATAAATGCAGAGGGGATTACAAAAACAAGATAGTCTGCGTAGGCTACCATCTCATTGATGTCGTTACTGAGCTTTAATTTATCGGTATTAAACTCTACAGCACTTAGATAGTTAGGGTTGTGTTGTTCTTTTTTAATGTGTTTAATGGCATCAACATTACGCATGTACCAACCAACTTCATCAAGATTTTCGCACAGCATTTTTACAATCGCGGTAGCCCAACTACCACCTCCAAATACTGCAAACTTTGGTGAATTTTCCATTCTTTTATTTTTTATTCTGGGTGTAAATGTAAACAATTCTACCGAAAACTGGCAAACCGTTTTAGACCAAACAAACAAATGAGAACTTCTCTAATAGGGGAAAGACAACAGCCGCATGTAGGGGATTATATAAATTTAAAACCTAAAATTATTTCATATCTCGTATATTTGCTTTTTCATAATACATTCTATGCTTGTTTGCTGTATATAAGCTAGTTGTGTTGTGTGACCTTATGGAAAATTAACTCTTTTATAAGGTATTTTTATTCTGAAATGGTATATAGTAGGCATTTTAGAGGATCGTACATACAAAAAACAACAATTAACGTACTTTAATTAGTGCAAAACAAATTTAATAACGCATACTATGAAGCAAAGTATCAAAGACTTTATTGCAAGTATTGAACAATTAAACCCAAACGAGCCAGAATTTTTACAAGCAGTGACTGAAGTTGCAGAAGCGGTAATTCCATTCATTGAAAGTAATGAAAGATATCAAGGGCAGAAACTATTGGAACGGATGGTAGAACCAGAGCGTACCATTATGTTCCGTGTTCCATGGACAGACGATAGTGGTGAAATTCAGGTGAACAAAGGATACCGTGTTGAGTACAACTCAGCGATTGGGCCTTATAAAGGGGGATTACGTTTTCATCCATCTGTAAACTTGAGTATCCTAAAGTTTTTAGGGTTTGAACAATTGTTCAAAAACAGTTTAACAACACTGCCAATGGGTGGTGGAAAAGGAGGAAGTAATTTCAATCCAAAAGGAAAAACCGATGGAGAGGTAATGCGTTTTTGTCAAAGTTTTATGACAGAGCTCTCTCGTCACATTGGCCCTAACACAGACGTGCCTGCAGGTGATATTGGTGTAGGAGGTCGTGAAATAGGATATATGTATGGTCAATACAAAAGACTGCGAAATGAATTTACTGGAGTTCTAACAGGTAAAGGGCGTGAGTATGGTGGATCGTTAATACGTCCAGAAGCTACAGGATACGGAAATGTGTATTTTGCAAAAAACATGTTGGAAACAATAGGAGAAACCTTTAAAGGAAAAACAGTTGTTGTCTCAGGTTCTGGGAATGTTGCACAATACGCCGTAGAAAAAGCGATTGAGTTTGGTGCTAAAGTAGTTACCATGTCAGATTCTGGAGGATTTATTTATGACTCAGAAGGAATCAATAAAGAGAAATTAGCTTTTATTATGGAGCTAAAAAATGTAAAAAGAGGACGCATCAGTACTTACGTTGAAAAATACCCAAGCACAACGTACACTGCAGATCAAAGACCTTGGAGTATTACCTGTGATATTGCTTTGCCATGTGCTACTCAAAACGAGTTAGACCAAGAAGAAGCAAAAACATTGGTTGCAAATGGATGTATTTGTGTAAGTGAAGGGGCTAATATGCCTACCACTCCAGATGCAATTGAAGTATTTGCCAAAGCAAAAATATTATTTGCACCAGGCAAAGCCTCGAATGCGGGCGGTGTAGCAACATCAGGTCTTGAGATGTCTCAAAACTCATTGCGTTTAAGTTGGACTAGAGCCGAAGTTGACGAAAAATTATACAACATCATGATCGATATTCATGGAGCTTGTGTACAGTATGGAAAAGAGGGTGATGGATATGTAGACTATGTAAAAGGAGCAAACATTGCTGGTTTTGTGAAAGTTGCAGAAGCTATGATGGCACAAGGAGTTGTTTAATCTTTAGTGCAAATTAATATAGTATTTAAAGGTTGCTCGTAAGAGCAACCTTTTTACATAACAATAATTATGATATCTCATGGTTATACTAATGCCAAAGTGTTTAAAAAAGCACCTGGTGTACTTATAGAAAATAGATTTTATGAAGCGTATTTTATTCGTTTTTCTGGTGTTTTTAGCACCGCTAGCCATTGCACAAAATTTTGAAAATTTGTGGCAAGACCACTTCTCGTATGTTTCTGTAAAAGACATATCTCAAGGAGACGATCGTATTTTTGTAGGAGCAGATAATGCTATTTTTATATATGACCTCTCTACCGAGGAAATTACCACGCTGTCAAGTGTTCAGGGGCTTTCAGGAGAGCCTATTACAACGATACACTACAGTAGCGCTACAGATATTTTAATGATTGGCTATGAGGACGGATTGATAGAAGTAGTTACCATTGGCCAAGGAAATGAAGTCTTGAAAGTCGTAGATATTAGAGATAAACAAAACATACCCCCTAACAAAAAACGCATCAACCATTTTACAGAACTTGATGGTAAAATGTATATTTCTGCACAGTTTGGTGTTTCTGTATATGATTTAGAAAGGTTGGAGTTTAGAGACAGCTACTTTATTGGAGATCTTGGAACACAAATAAACATTTCACAAACTACAATTTTACTCCCTTATATTTATGCCTCTTCTACAGAGGGGGGGATTCGTCGTGCTATTTTAAACAATGATAATATTATTGATTTTCAGGAATGGGAACTGGTAACTTTGGGAAATTTCACAGCAGTACAAACGCTAGGAACCCGAGTTTTAACTGCCAGAGCAGACAATACTGTTTTTAGAATAAATGCAGGAAATACACTACAACAAATTGCCGTATTTTCTAGTCCAATTAGAGGTTTTAAAGTAAACAATGCGATCTTAACAATTACAACTACTTCAAACATTCAAGCCTATGAGCAAGGATTTATTTTAAGGGCATCTGTCACTAATTTACCAGCCTTTAATTATACATTGCAAACAGGATATAGCTTTAATGATTTTTTTTATATGGGCAGTAGCCTTAATGGTTTGTTGCAAGTACCCTTCAATACAAATAAAGCAGTACAAATCTTACCAGACGGTCCCTTATTAAACACTCCTTTTGCCTTAGACGCAACTGCTGGCCAATTATGGGTTGGTTTTGGTGCCGTGACTGTCTTTTTTAATCCATATCCGTTAGATAGAAAAGGAATTAGCAATTTAAAAGAAGGTGTTTGGACTAATATTTCTCACACAGAAATAATTACAGACCTTGGTGTAAATGCTGTTAACGATATTGTTAATATTAGTATTGATGATCAAAACCCAGATACTGTTTATTTTTCATCTTTCTTTAGTGGCCTCTTGAAGGTAGAAAATCAGGTGCCTACCGTCTTATACAATGAGACGAACTCAGCCCTAGAGAATCCTGTTTTTGGAGGCAACAATGCTGGGGTTCGTTTGTATGGGTCAGAATTTGATAGAGATGGCAACCTTTGGGTATTACAATCACTAACAGATGAAGCTTTGCTTCGCGTTAGCCCTAATGGACAGTTCCAAGCATTTGATGTAAGCACTATTTCTGGCGGAAGAGATGAGTTGGCATATAGTACATTGGCTATTAGCAGAGAGGGATTTGTCTTTTTTAGTCCTGTTCAAACAGGATTGGCCGCATTTAATCCCGCAACCAATCAACTGAAAGCCATTGGGGGAGAAGATAGTGGCGGAGGACTTCCATCTACAGATATTAGAGCACTTGCCTTCGATACGCAAAACAGGCTGTGGATTGGAACTCTTAGAGGGTTGCGTGTTTTATATAACCCAGGGGGCTTTTTTAGTAATTCGGGAGATGTTTCTGCAAGTGCCATTATTTTCGCAGATGATGAAGGTGTTGGTCAAGAATTACTTTTTGAGCAAACCATTACTGATATAGAAGTAGACGGGTCAAATAATAAATGGATAGCTACAGCCAGTTCTGGGGTCTTTTATTTAAGTGCTAACGGTCAAGAAACCTTGTTAAGGTTTACATCAGAAAATTCTCCATTGCCCTCAAATAACGTGCAGGATATCGCTATAGACCCTTTTACCGGAGAAGTTTATTTTGCAACAATTAACGGCCTAGTCTCTTATAAAGGAACTTCCACAGCCCCAAGAGATACGTTGGAAGATGTTTTTATTTTCCCAAACCCAGTTAGGCCTCAATATAAAGGCAATGTAACGATAGATGGTTTAAGCGCAAATGCTAATGTAAAGATTACGGACCTTGAAGGGAATTTGGTCTTTCAAGAAACAAGTCAAGGAGGTAGTGTAACCTGGGACACTAAAGCCTTTGGAAAATATAAAGTAGCATCGGGTGTGTATTTTGTGTTAATCACCTCAGATGATGCACTGGAAACAAAAATTAAAAAAATAATGATTGTTCGCTAATGGTAGAAACCACAAAAGCAATTGTTTTTTCTTCCATAAAGTATGCTGAGGCAGACCTTATTGTAACCTGTTTTACAAAAAGTAGTGGGCTCAAAACATATTTATTGCGCGGGGTTCTTAAGTCCAGAAAAGGCGCCCTAAAGCCCTCTTATTTCCAGCCACTAACTCAGCTTGAAATTGTAGCAAATCACAAGAACAAAGGTACGTTAGAGTCTATTAAAGAGGTTAAAGTCCTGTATCCTTACAGAACATTGCATACAGATATTGTAAAGTCTTCTTTGGTGATGTTCCTTTCTGAAATGTTAAAAAACACCATCCTTGAAGAAGAAACAAATGAAGGGCTGTATCTATTTTTAGAAGCTTCTTTTCAATGGCTAGATCATCATGATCGTATTGCAAATTTTCACACCTTGTTTTTGTTAAAACTTACAGCGTATTTAGGTTTTTACCCAGACACTTCGGCAGCACATTTACCTTATTTTAACCTTGCAGACGGCACCTTTCAAACAGAAGATTTCTCGGTCTATTGTGAAACAGGACTTCGCGTAGCAGGATTAAAACAGTTTTTCGGCATAAATTTTGATGCTATTTCATCTTTAGACCTTACAAAAACTCAAAGATTGGGCGTGCTTCATTTGGTGTTGGAGTATTATCAATTACATTTGCACGGCTATAAAAAACCGAAGTCCTTAGCGGTGCTTCAACAACTGTTTAATTAATGAAATGTCTTTTAATTACGCTTGCTGTTATCT
>JBLHII010000027.1:0-15530 GCA_047616265.1 Minisyncoccia bacterium | reverse complement strand
CAAAAATCTCGATAACAGAGTATCGAGATTTTTGTTTTAAAAAATACATGCTATTAAAGCCCACTTATATATCCACCGTACATATCCTTGAAACGAATACCATCACTCAAGTTATATTTGCTCAGCTTTTTCATTTCTACCAAAGCCCATAATACAAACTCTTTCATAAATGGAATATCATCATTCAGGGTCTCTGGAGCATATTGATGAATTAAATCATCAAGAGGCTCTATTCTATCCAACTGCAATTGGTATGCTTGGTCATCTAAAGTGTCAAGTAATTCAAAACTAGTTTGCTCAAAAAACCAATTTACAACATCTTGATATGGATCATCATCACCTTCTTTTTGTAGCTTTTCAATCTTAGGGAAATATTGTAAAAATTGTGTCTTTACTGCATCTGCAATTAACTGCTTTGCTATTTCACTAGCACCTTCTTGCTCACCTTCATACACCAACTCTACTTTTCCTGTTATGGAGGGTATTACACCTAAGAAATCACTCAACCGAATGGCTGTTTCTGGATTTCCATTTTGCAAGCCCCTGCGTTCTGCAGTACTCAATAAATTTTGAAATGCCGTTATACTTAAACGCGCACTCACTCCACTCTTAGAATCTATAAATTCGCTTTCACGGGCCTCAAAACTAATTTGCTCTAAAATATCTTTTGCTAATTCTGGAACATATACGTTTTTTTTCTCGGCTGCTGCAGCCGCAGTTTCTTGTGCTGTTATCGTTCTGGCTATTTCAAGGGTTTCTGGATAATGAGTTAATATTTGAGAACCTATCCTGTCTTTTAAAGGTGTTACAATACTACCTCGGTTGGTATAATCTTCTGGATTGGCAGTAAATACGAATTGAATATCTAGTGGTAATCGCAGGGCAAAACCTCTAATTTGAACATCACCTTCCTGTAAAATATTAAACAACGCTACCTGAATACGTGCTTGTAAATCTGGTAATTCATTTATCACAAAAATACATCGATTGGCTCTTGGTATCATCCCAAAATGAATGACTCTGTCATCTGCGTAACTCAATTTTAAATTGGCTGCTTTGATAGGATCCACATCACCAATGATATCGGCAACTGTTACATCTGGTGTTGCTAACTTTTCAGAGAAACGCAAGTCACGATGCAACCATGTAATTGGCGTGGCGTCTTCTTTTTCTAGAATCAAGTTTTGTGCGTACCTAGAAATCGGTTGAAACGGGTCATCATTAATCTCACTTCCAGCTACTACTGGTATATATTCATCCAACAACGTCACCATTTGTCGTGCCAAACGCGTTTTTGCTTGCCCTCGTAAGCCTAATAGATTAATATTATGTTTAGACAATATTGCACGTTCTAGCTCTGGTATTACGGTATGTTCATACCCGTGTATGCCTTCAAAAACAGTTTCTTTTTTGAGCAACTTTCCAAGCAAGTTTCTACGCAATTCATCTTTAATAGATTTGTATTCGTATCCTGACTTTTTTAGGGCTCCGAAAGTTGTAATATTTTGTATGTCCATGTGTGTGTGCCTAAGCGTTTATTTTTTTATTTTAAAACCAAATCACTATCTAAGCTTCCGCTTTCTATTATTCTCATAATCTGTAAAAATCATCTCACCCAGCCCTTGAAGCCCTGTATAAAAAGCTTTTCCTTGATTGGCTTCGGTAAAGCGGTCTACAAATTGTTGTAAATAAGGGTCACTGGCAATCATAAAGGTAGTAATAGGAATATGTAATTTTCTAGCTTGTGCAGCCATCATATAGCACTTGTTCACTATATGTTCATCCAAACCATTACTATTTTTATAGTAGCGACCGTCTGGCAAACGCAAACAACTAGGCTTGCCATCTGTTATCATAAAGATTTGCTTGTTTGTATTGCGTTTTCGTCGCAACATATCCATAGCCAATTGTAAACCCGCTACCGTATTTGTGTGATAAGGACCTACATTTAGATAGGGTAAATCTTTAATTTTAATAGACCAGGCGTCATTTCCAAAGACCAAAATATCTAGCGTGTCTTTTGGATACCGTGTGGTAATTAGTTCACTCAAAGCCATGGCTACTTTCTTTGCAGGAGTAATCCTATCTTCACCATACAAAATCATAGAGTGGCTAATATCAATCATGAGCACTGTACTCATTTGAGATTTGTGCATTGATTCTTCGACAACGAGATCGTTTTCCGTCAAGCGGAAATCTCCAATACCATTATTAATTTGAGCATTTTTTATACTCTCGGTCATGGATATTTGATCCATTGCATCTCCAAACTGGTAGTCTCTAAAATCTCCAGATTGCTCATCACCGCTACCGAGGTGCTTCGTTTTATGGTTTCCTTGACCAGAACGCTTAATTTTTCCAAAGATTTGTTCCAACGCACGTTTTCTAAGAGACCTTTCTAGTTTTTCAGTAATAGATAGTTTTGCTTCTCCATCTCCAGGACCAGCGGTGCCATCTTCTTCAAATTCTTCTCTTATAAAACCACGCTCTTTTAATTCTTGGATAAAATCATCAATGGTATACTCATCTGTAGTGATTTCATATTCAGTATCTAGCTGACGTAACCAATCTATAGCTTCGTCAAAATCACCAGATGTGTGTGTTATTAATTCTTGAAAAACACCAAACAAACGATCAAAAATAGATTCGTCTTTTGGGGTGTGCTTCGTAAATACAAATCCTGATTTTTTGTGTTGATAGTTTATATTTTTTGAAGGCTTGTTCATAGCTATAAAATTACGGCTTATTATATACACCTGAAAAGTAGAAACGTTAAACTGATATTAAAAAAACGATTCCAATTTAGAGCAAAACTTTAAGGCTTTTTTAAGAAAGGAAACCTCCATAAAACATTTTGGTTTACTATATTTATTTATTATTGTTTTATGTAAAAAAAACCCATGAAAAAAAGTTTACTATTGATGCTTTTTTGCATCTCAGCAACTCTAACTTCACAAGTATTAACAACAGATCTTTTAAAGGATATGCAACCTAGAAATATAGGTCCAGGTGGCATGTCTGGTCGTGTAACCTCCATAGATGTTGTTACTAACAACCCAGATATCATGTATGTAGGTACTGCTTCTGGTGGTTTATGGAAATCTAACAGTGGAGGTATTACTTGGAATCCCATTTTTGACAATGAGAAAACAGCTTCAATTGGTGCTATAGCCATTCAACAATCTAATCCATCTGTACTATGGGTAGGAACTGGAGAAGGAAACCCTAGAAATAGTTTAAACGGTGGCTATGGTGTCTATAAATCTTTAGATGGCGGTCGTTCTTGGACCTCCATGGGGCTAGAGAACACACGTCACATTCATAAAATAATTATAGACCCTACTAACCCAGATGTGGTTTATATTGGCGCTATTGGGTCTCCTTGGGGTGTTCACGAAGAACGTGGCGTTTATAAAACAAACAACGGAGGGGACACTTGGGAACGTATCTTATTTCAAAATAAAAAAACGGGTGTTGCAGATATGGTGATGGATCCTACCAACCCAAACAAGATTATAGTTGCCATGTGGGAACACAAAAGAGATCCTTGGTTTTTTAAATCTGGGGGAGATGGTTCAGGGATCTTTATCACACATGATGCAGGAAAAACCTGGGAAGAGCGCACACATAAAGACGGGCTACCAAAAGGATCGTTAGGCCGCATTGGCTTAGCCATCGCTCCAAACAAACCAAACATTGTGTATGCACTTGTTGAGGCAAAAAAGAATGCATTATATAAAAGCACCGATGGAGGATTCACTTGGAAAAAAACCAATGACAAAAGCGATATTGGAAATAGACCTTTTTATTATAGTGACATTTTTGTAGATCCACAAAATGAAAATCGTGTTTACTCTGTCTTCACCTATGTTAATGTGAGTGAAGATGGCGGTAAAAACTTTAACCAACTCATGCCAGCCTATGGCGTTGATAATGGAGTACATCCAGATCATCACGCATGGTGGATTCATCCTACCAACGGTGATTTTATGATTGATGGTAACGATGGCGGTATGAACATCACTAGAGATGGAGGGAAAACCTGGCGTTTTATAGGGAATCTGCCAGTAGCTCAATTCTATCATATTAATGTAGATAATGAGTTTCCTTACAATGTATATGGAGGAATGCAAGACAATGGTAGTTGGAGAGGTCCAGCCTATGTTTGGAAAGATCAAGGTATTAGAAATAGCTATTGGCAAGAAATTAGTTTTGGTGATGGTTTTGATGTTATTCCAGATAGAGATAACAGTAGATATGGCTGGAGCATGAGTCAACAAGGGTTTGTTAGTAGGTATGACCACATAACAGGAAATAACTACACCGTAAAACCAACACATAAAGACCCAGATGTTACCTTACGTTTTAATTGGAACAGCGCTATTAATATAGATCCTTTTGATACAAGCACCATTTATTTTGGAAGCCAATTTGTACACAAGTCTATAGATAAAGGTTTGACTTGGTCTGTTATTTCTCCAGACCTAACCACCAACGATCCTGAGAAACAAAAACAAAGCGAAAGTGGTGGATTAAGTATGGACGCTACGGGCGCCGAAAACCACACTACTATTTTAGTAATTGAACCATCTCCCCTAGAAAAAGAGGTGTTATATGTTGGTACAGACGATGGCCGTGTGCATGTTAGCACAAATGGAGGACAATCCTGGAAGGAGATTTCAAAACTTTCTGGATTACCCGAAGGGAGTTGGATTACTCAAATAAAAGCGAGTAAAAACACCAAGGGAGAAGCACTTTTAGTAGCTAATAATTACAGAAGATTTGATTATACTCCTTATGCATACCGAACCACAAATTACGGTCGTTCTTGGTCTAGAATTGTATATGAAACAGATACAGAAAGCTATGCACTTTGTATTATTGAAGATCCTCAAGAAAAAAACCTGCTGTTTTTAGGAACAGATGATGGACTGTATTATAGCACCACCGCAGGAGAATCATGGATAAAATGGACGCATGGTTTCCCGACAGTATCTGTAAAAGACTTGGTCATACAAGAGCGTGAAAATGACCTAGTGATTGGCACCTTTGGTCGTGCTGCCTGGATATTAGACGATATTAGCCCGCTTAGAGCTATTGCTAAAGATGCGCAGGTTTTAGAAGAACCGTTAAAAGTCTTTTCTCCCCCAACGGCATACCAAGCGTCTTACCAACAACCTACAGGAAGTAGGTTTGGTGCAGATGCTACGTACCAAGGTGAAAACAGAGCCTTTGGAGCTCATATTAGCTATTGGTATAAGGCAACAGTAACCTCAGAAGATAAAAATAATGCTGATGCTGATGCTTATGACAATGACAAAAACGAGGACCTTGATTCAGACACTTCAGGACCATCAAAAGATTCTATTTACATGACTATTTATGATGGAGATCGATTGATACGCTCACTCAAAAAAAAGACTCCAGATAGCTCTGGTATTTACAAATGGACTTGGTACATGAATGAAGCTGGTGGAGATAGCCCCTCAAGAAAAATAAGAAAAAGAAAGAATGAGTCAAGCGGTAGCGATGTGAAACCAGGTATCTATAAAATAGTACTATCAAATAACGGGCTAAGCACACAGACACTCATTACAGTTGCAAGCGATCCTAGACTTGATGTTTCACAAAAGGCAATAGACGAAGGCTACCAAAATGCTAAAACCATTCAGAGAATGACACAAGTAGCTGCAGATGTCGTAAAACAATTAGTGGAAAGTAAAAACACGGTAGCAAATTTCAGTAAAAGCCTTAAAAAACAAGACAAAAACGAACATAAAGAGGCCATTACTAAAAGCACTAAAATTTCAGAAACAATTGAAAATCTCATCGCTTTGTATATAGGAAAAGAAGATAAACGCCAAGGAATCACAAGAAACCCTGACGTTACAGTAATTAATAGAATTAATGCTGCGCGTTGGTACGGTAGTAGTCGCCCCGATGGGATGACTCAAACAGAAAAGACCTTACTAAAACACGCCCAAGATCAACTCAATGCGGCACTAGATGAAACAAATGCATTTTTTGAAAAGGATTGGTTAGCATATAAAGATGCCATGACTCTAGTAAAAACAAAACGCTTCAAAGACACCAAAATTTTTATTAAAAATTAAAAAAGCGTAACCCCTTAAAATTATTAAAAAAGAAATGAAACAAACTATTGCACTTCTGCTTATTACGCTTTTAACAATTCAATACACAAACGCACAAGAAAATGGTCAAGATGACGTTGGATCTTGGTTTATGTTTTTCGGAAATACTCGCCTTTCAAAACGCATTAGCATAAGTCCAGAGGTGCAGTATAGAACCTATGAGTTTGGATCAAATTTCAATCAACTATTACTGAGAAATGGTGTAAACTGGCACATAAACAAGAGTACAATTGCAACTTTAGGGTATGGGTATATTTCTACAGATGGAACCTTCAATGAGCCAGCCGGTGAACAAAATACACTAGAACACAGGCTCTATGGACAGTTTACTAGCAAAAACTCTTTAGGGAAGTTTAAAGCAACACATCGATATAGGTTTGAACAACGATTTATTAATAGCCCAGTTTCAGGCAATGACACACAATATAGAATGCGGTATTTGCTTAGACTCTCCTACCCTATTAGCAATAAGTGGTTTGTGTCTGCTTATGATGAGATTTTCATCAATCTACAAGAACCCCTTTTTAGTCAAAATAGACTATATGCAGCCTTAGGATACCACATTAATAGTACTATAAGCACACAGGTCGGATATTTAAAAAATCATTTTACGGGAAAAAACTACAATCGTTTTCAGATAGGTATTTGGTATAAGCTCGATCTTATAAAAAACTAGAAACCTTTTTTTTGCCGGTAGGTTAAATTGTATCTTAGCCCTAGATTAACATCAAAAAATAACATAATGAAAAAATATATCATAATGTCATTATTAATAGTAGTGGTATGTACGAGTTGTAAAAATGAAATAAAAAAAGATGTAGAAACAGCAACAAAGGAACTTAAACCCGCACAAAAGGTATTTGAACAAATTAATGTCGACAAAAGCTTGACAGTAATACTTGAGCCTAAGGGAAAAAGAACGTCTAAAGGAACGGTCTACTTCGTTCAAAATGGGGATATGGTAACACTTAAGGCTAAAGTGAAAGGACTTACTACAGGAATGCACGCAATACACATACATGAAAAAGCAGATTGTTCGTCACCAGACGGAAAATCAGCAGGAGGGCATTGGAATCCTACATTTGAAGATCATGGTAAATGGGGAAGCAAAGAAGGATTTCATAAAGGAGATATTGGAAACTTTATGGTAGGAGAAGATGGTACTGGAGGAATTAAAATGACTTCCGATGCTTGGTGTATAGGGTGTGATGACGAAACAAAAAACATTGTAGGTAAAGCTATTATCATACATCAAGGAGAAGATGACTTTACATCTCAACCCTCTGGAGCAGCAGGTGCAAGAGTAAGTTGCGGTGGAATTATAAAGTAATAAAATACATAAAAAGCAAAAAACGCTTTACAGGTGTGTAAAGCGTTTTTTTATATGTCATTTTAAATAAAAGGCATAAAAAAAGGCAAGCTACCTACATCACACTGCTACGACCATTTACCCTTGCTGCGTTCCCACCCTGGGGGATTCAAAAGGAGCTAGTTGTGTAGGACTTGCCAGATGCAAATATACTTCATTTTGTAATGTTGTAAACTATTTTTAAGAATCATTTATAATAAATATCTTGCCATAAATTTTAAAAGACCAAACACGTACTATGAAATGCACTAACTTCTTTATTATTTTACTTTTAGCGATTTTCATTACTGGCTGCAGCAATAAAAATCAAGACCCAAATACACTGTTCTTATTAGAAATTGAAGGTAATAGAAAAGCTATTTCTGCTTCAGAAACAATAAATTTCACTGTAAAAAGCAAAAAAGGCAATAGCATCGACACTGTTATGTATACTGTTAACAAGGAAGAAGCTCAAATTAATAGTGCGCTAAAAGGAAGTTTTAATTTTTCAGATAAAAAACTGGGTATTAAAAATATTACTGCGAAAATAGTGAGTGATGGTGCTACTTATAGTATTTCAAAAAGGATTACAGTTCTCGCTCCCCAAAAACCGATATTATATGATTATAGAATACTAGAAACCTATCCTCATGACATCAACGCATACACACAAGGTTTAGAGTTTGTAGGGGATGTGTTGTATGAAAGTACGGGGCAATATGGAGCCTCATCATTACGTAAAACAAACTACAAGACTGGAGCGGTAGAAAAAAACATTCCACTAAAAAGTCAATATTTTGGAGAAGGCCTTACTATTTTAAAAGATAAGCTATATCAACTTACTTGGAGAAAACGCGTTGGATTTATATACAACTTAGAGACCCTAAAAAAGACAGGTACTTTTGCGTATAACCAAAGCAAACAAGGTTGGGGACTTTGTAACGATGGCACCTCATTATATAAAAGTGATGGAACAAGTAAAATATGGAAGCTAAATGGCGAAAGCTTAGCAGAAGAAGACTATATAGAAATGTACACAAACAATAGTAAAATTGATTCTGTAAATGAACTTGAGTGGATTGATGGAGCTATTTATGCCAATATTTATCAAAAAAATGCTATTGCTATAATAAACCCTAATAATGGGGCAATACAGGGTGTTATTAACCTCAAAGGACTCAAAAAAAAAGTAACACAGCATGCTAAACTGGATGTGTTAAATGGTATTGCTTCCAAAGGGGAACCCAATATTATCTATGTAACGGGTAAAAACTGGGACAAGCTTTTTAAGATTGAATTTTTTGAAAAAATTAAGACTTAAAAACAATGAAATAACACCAAAGTAAGGAATGTCTTGTTTTGCATCTATTTAATCTAAGGGCCAAATCTTTACTTTTTTACAATATTACACCGAATAAAAAGTTATATTTTTATCAAAAATTTTTCTTTTATGAAGTATGTCTATGGCCTCGTGTTATTTTGCTCTATTATTTTATGGAGTTCTTGCCGCACTGATTTTGAAACCGTTCCAAACACGGGGAATCTCGAATTTTCTAGGGATACTGTTTTTTTAGATACTATTTTCACCAACATAGGATCTAGCACATACAACCTTAAAGTTTACAACCGAAGTGATGATGATATTACCATTCCTACCATACAATTGGGAGATGGAGAGAGTTCTCAATATCGCCTAAATGTAGATGGTCTTCCTGGTAAAACCTTTAATGACATAACTATTTTAGCAAAAGATAGTATTTTTGTATTTGTAGAAACTACTCTTGATATTGACAACCTACCTGGTGATGGCTTTGAGTTTTTATATGAAGATCAAATACAATTTGATACTGCAGGTAATCAACAAAATGTAGCATTAATTACCTTAGTAAAAGATGCCATATTCTTGTTTCCCGAAGACCTAGGAAATGGTATGTTTGAAACACTAACCCTAGGAGGCGGTGAAGATGCCGTTGAAATAGAAGGGTTTTTCTTAGACCCTACAGAATTAAACTTCACCAATGAAAAACCATATATTATCTATGGATATGCTGCTGTCCCACCAGGAGAAGAGCTTATTATAAATCCTGGCGCTCGTGTACATTTTCATAACAATAGTGGTCTTTTGGTGGCTAATACTGCATCTATAAAAGCAAATGGAGTGCAAAGTGTAGATCTTGATGCCATGGAGGGAGAAATTATATTTGAAGGTGACAGACTGGAACCTTTGTTTGCTAATGTCCCTGGACAATGGGGTACCATTTGGTGTACCGCTGGAAGTACTAATAATGAATTTAGCTTTACCACCATTAAAAATGCTGCGGTTGGGATATTGATGGACAGCAATGATGGAGACAGAACACTAACCCTTCGTAATACACAAATTTATAATTCTTCAAACATTGGTTTATTGGCGAGGACCGGAAATGTGTATGGTGAAAACGTAGTGATTAATAATAGTGGACAATCAAGTTTAGCATTGTCTTTAGGAGGGAGCTATACCTTCAATCACTGCTCTTTTGTAAACTATTGGTCTAATGGTTTTAGATCATTTCCTGCGGTACAAATTGATAATGGCTCAGAAAATGAAACTGGTGTTTCTTCTTTTCCGTTAACCCAAGCAACTTTTAATAATTGCATCATATATGGTAGTGAAAATATAGAGCTAGGCTTATTTCCTGTAGACGAGAGTACGCCTTTTAACCTTTCACTTCATAATACATTGTTGCGCTTTAATGATACCAATAATACTTTTGAGGGAAACCCCTTATATGAGTTTAATAATACGGTGGTATTAAATATAGATCCTGCATTTCAAGACTCTGGTGTAAATAACTTTAATATAGAACAAGGTATATCTGGAGCAGAGGGCATAGGAGGTTCTAATACGGGGGGGCTAGTACCTATAGACTTAAACGGAACCAATAGAGCAACACCTCCAGATGCTGGCGCTTATGAAAGCATCGAATTTCCTCCAGAAGGATAAACGTATATCACATTAAAAAAGCGACATGGATTTTCCATATCGCTTTTTTCTACTTGTATTTTTAAAATATGATTATTAGACATTTAGAAAGAATAACAATAGCTAGCTAATCTGTTACGAAACAAACAAAGGTCTGTGACTCATCATGCCATTTACCATAATCGCAATTTCATCTAGTTTGCTGTCATTTTCATGATGTGTAATAGCAGCGTCAATAAAATCTACAATTTGCTGCATATCGCTTTCTTTAAGACCTCGTGTAGTAACGGCTGCCGTGCCAATGCGTATTCCACTTGTTACAAAAGGTGATTTGTCATCAAAAGGCACCATGTTTTTATTTACAGTAATATCTGCTTTTCCTAATGCAGCTTCTGCATCTTTACCAGTAATATCTTTGTTACGTAGATCAATAAGCATCATGTGGTTATCTGTTCCTCCACTAATAATTTTATATCCTTTCTGCATAAAAGCTTCGGCCATTACAGCTGCATTCTTTTTCACTTGAATCATGTAGTGTAAAAATTCATCGGTAAGAGCTTCTCCAAAAGCAATTGCTTTCGCAGCAATGATATGCTCTAAAGGGCCACCTTGATTTCCTGGAAAAATACCGCTGTCTAATAAAGAAGACATCATGCGCTTCTTACCACTCTTTAATGTAATACCAAATGGGTTTTCAAAATCTTTCCCCATCAAGATCAAACCGCCACGGGGTCCGCGAAGTGTTTTGTGTGTTGTGGTAGTTATGACATGACAATGCGGTACTGGATCTGCGATAATTCCTTTAGCAATTAAACCAGCAGGGTGAGCAATATCAGCTAACAATATAGCGCCAACTTTGTCTGCTATAGCTCTAAAACGTTTATAATCTATTTCACGAGAATAGGCAGAGGCTCCAGCAATAATCATTTTAGGCTGCTCTTTAATAGCTATGGCCTCAATTTTATCATAGTCAAGCATTCCTGTTTCTTCCTCTACACCGTAAAATACAGGATTGTACAATCTACCACTAAAGTTTACCGGACTTCCATGGGTTAAGTGCCCTCCATGTGATAAGTCAAAGCCTAAAAATGTATCCCCAGGTTTTAAACAAGCATGAAAAACTGCCGTATTGGCTTGAGAGCCACTATGAGGTTGTACGTTAGCATAGTCAGCACCAAATAAGGCCTTAGCTCTATCAATGGCTATTTGTTCTACCTCATCGACAATTTCGCAACCGCCATAATACCGTTTGCCAGGATATCCTTCTGCGTATTTATTGGTAAGTACAGAACCCGCTGCGTCCATTACTTGTTGGCTAGCAAAGTTTTCTGAGGCAATCAGTTCTAAACCATCTAATTGGCGTTCATGTTCTGCTTGAATTAATTCAAATATTTGTTCGTCTCTTTTCATATTTGTAGGTATAATACTAGAAATTTTAAATTTTTTAATGCCTTCTGAAATATTTTAGTGTCAAAAAAAAATCAGTTCAATGACACATACTTTGACTTTATATTGCTAAAATAGTTTCAAAAAAAAAGCAACAAATTAACCTTTGTGTTAATTAAAGATCAAAAATAGTAAAAGCAATCGTTACCTATTCTTAAAATTATATATTTGATCCATATTTTACTAACAGAAATTAATAACTATGTCTTTAACAGCAAACGACCCTACTAGAATTTCTTGGATTGATGTTTCACAAAACAGCGATTTCCCTATTCAAAACATTCCATTTGGTGTGTTTTTAACCCGCGACGATATCATCACCATTGGTACCCGTATTGGTGACACAGCAATAGATTTGGGTGCTTTACACCAGCTTGGATATTTTAAAGGTATTGAACTTACTGAAGATATTTTTTTACAAGATAGTTTGAATGATTTTATTGCAGATGGACGGAAAACGTGGCGTTTGGTTCGAAATCGAATTAGTGATATTTTCTTAAAAAGCAATCAAGAATTACAAACCAATAGAGCGCATTGCGATAAGATATTATTTGCGCTAGATCAAATTGAAATGCAACTTCCTGTTGATGTTGGAGACTACACAGACTTCTACGCAAGTAAAGAACATGCTACTAACGTAGGTAGTTTATTTAGAGATCCAGAAAATGCATTATTACCTAATTGGTTGCATATCCCTATTGGGTATCATGGTAGAAGTTCTTCTATCATTCCATCAGGTACTCCCGTGCGGAGGCCTTATGGGCAGACCAGACCTGGAGAGGACGGAGTTCCGGGGTTTGGCCCTAGTAAATTATTAGATTTTGAACTAGAAATGGCATTTATTACTACAGATGCTAATGATCTAGGGAAACGAGTACCCATCGAAGAAGCTGAAGATTATATATTTGGGTTGGTACAGTTTAATGACTGGAGTGCTCGTGATATTCAAGCATGGGAATATGTTCCTCTTGGACCCTTTTTAGGAAAGAGCTTTGCTTCTACGATTTCACCTTGGATTGTAACACTAGATGCCTTAGAGCCTTTTAGAGCTAATGGACCAAAACAAGAACCTACTCCACTACCCTATCTTAAGCAAAGTGGTGCTATGAATTTTGATATAAACCTTGAAGCTTCTATACAGCCCAAGGGTGGCGAAGAAACGGTAGTCTGTAAATCAAACTTTAAATACATGTACTGGTCGATGGCGCAACAATTAACGCACCATACCCTAAATGGATGTAATGTTCGCAGTGGAGATATGATGGGAAGTGGTACTATTTCTGGACCCACCAAAGACAGTTATGGATCTATGCTAGAGCTTACCTGGAAAGGTCAAAACCCTCTTCAATTAAAAGACGGTAGCGAACGTAAATTTATTAACGATGGGGATACTGTGAAAATGCGCGCCTATTGCGAAAAAGATGGATTACGTATTGGTTTTGGAAATTGTGATGGGGAAGTATTACCTGCGATGGAATAAAATAATATACCGTATGAATAAAAGGTGGGTGTCATTATATGACACCCACCTTTTATTCTAACCAAATCTTAAAATCTTTCACGCGCTCTCTAGCTACAATGACTTCTTGTTCTTTATAGCTATTGAGTTTTATTTGTAAACGTGAATTGGTGTAGGAAATAATATCTTTAATTTCATTCACGTTGATATAGAATTTACGGCTAATTCTAAAAAAGGTTTTAGGCTCTAATTCTTCTTCTAAGAGCTCTAGAGTAGTATCCAACAAATAGTCTCTTCCAGCTACAGTATGTGCATAGGTGCCTTTGTTTTCACTGTAGAAACATTCTATTTCATCTACGGGAATCATTTTAATGTGCTGCCCTATTTTAGTTGTATACCGTTTTTTGTATTCGCGTGCTACAGGATTGGTAAGTAGCTTTTTAATATCGTCAAAATTGAGCGCTACAGGTTGCGTTTTAGGTTGTGCTTTTTTGTACTGCTTCACCGCTGCCTGTAATTCTTCCTCGTCGATTGGCTTTAGCAAATAATCTATACTATTTAATTTAAAAGCTTGCAATGCATATTCATCAAAAGCTGTGGTAAAAATAATGGCGCTATTGACAGTAACCACATCAAAAATTTCAAAAGACAAGCCGTCACTTAACTGAATATCTAAAAAAATAAGATCTGGATGTTCATTCTCTTGAAACCAAGCTATGGCTTCCTCAACGCTATGTAACATTGTAGCTACGGTAACATCAATTTTATCCAGCATGCGTTGCAATCTTCGCGCCGAAGGTCTTTCATCTTCAATAATAAGTACGTTCATGTAATAAGTATAGTATCGTTGATTCTATTAAAAACCAACATTGTTTTTTTTATTATTTTCTTTGGCGACAAACTCTTTCATTTTACGTTCTTCCCAATTTTTCAAAAAAGGAAAATCAAATATAAATATCGCATGAATAAATAAACCAATACCCCAAAAAATTGCTGTAGAAAAGGTATTAAATTTCATCCATTTAAAAAAATTAGGATCGCGAATATCAATAACACCATCCATAGCGTTATAGACATTTACACAAATAAAAACACTATTAATAACAAGGTATATAGCTAGATGATTATAAAAACCTTTCAATTTTTTTACGCGTTCTTTTGCCCTTCTTACTTTTGAATTGGTTGTTTTTGTTTCCATGATTAAAAGCGTGTTGATGGTTCGTTATCGTCTTGACCTTCTTTGTCTTTATCCATAAATTCTTTCATTTTACGCGCTTCCCAATCATTTCCTAGAAATGGATTCCATTCAAAGGCTTTAGCTGCCTGAAATAAGATCCCTATACCCCAACCAATCGCTGCCCATAAAAACCAAGCGTTTCTCCACTCGTTGGTATAATAGTTTAATCCTGCCAACAGGCTTATAAAAACTACATAAGAGAGTAAACTCATGTAAAACTTCTTGATTTCTATCACACGCTTTTTTGCTCTGTAATATTTTTCGTCTTTGTTAAATGGTTCCATCATGATGTTTATTTAAATTGATCGTATAAAGATAAAAGCGAAGCCTCTATTCTGAAATTTTAAACCTCCCAACTGTTGTTTTTTAGAGCTCAACTGTAATAGGGAATACCCTTTCCGAAACATCCCTAATAGAGCTCTTCTTTATCCATCATTTCTTTAATCTTTCTATGCTCCCAGCCTTTACCCAATGGGCTCCATTCAAAGGTATCACTGGCATGTCCTAAAATACCTAGTCCCCAACCACAAATTGGAAATAAAAACCAAGGCACACTAGTATCTGATTGGTACCACAGCCAAATAAATACGGGAATAAACAAACAGTAAATAATGAAATGCGCATAAAACCCTTTGAGTTTGTCTACACGTTCTTTTGCGAGTTCGTACTTTTTTTCTGAAATATAAGTGTCTTGTGAATACATCGTTTTATGTGTTTTTGAAAGCATAGGTATAGCAATGCTAAATTCCTGCGCTGTTTTACTAATCAATACGGGTTGTTCTGTAAGCAACTTGTACCGTTGTGTAATGTTTTGTAAACCAACACCGCTACTATCTTTTATAACCTGTTTGGGTTGTACATTATTTTTTACCACCAAATTACCTTCCCGTTCCTCTAGGGTGATATATAATTTATTCTTAGGGGTC